>NJBP01000051.1 GCA_005223085.1 Candidatus Aerophobetes bacterium Ae_b3b
AAGAATGGTTACCGGGAGAAAGTTTTCCTCATGACCAAGAACCACGGACGTGATGGAGTAGCGTTTCGGCAACAACTGGATGAAAGTCTCAGAAGACTTCAGACCGACCAGATCGACCTGCTCCAATTCCATGAAATCATCCATGAGGGAGAGCCTGACCGGATCTTCTCCGAAGGTGCGATAGAGGAGGCAGTTAAAGCACGGGAGATCGGCAAGGTTAGGTTTATCGGTTTCACCGGCCACCGCTGGCCCCGCCTCCTGGGTCAGATGTTAGATAAGGATTTTCCCTGGGATACGATCCAGTTTCCCACCAACCTGCTCGATAGGCACTACCGCAGTTTCACCAACGAGATCTTGCCCCGAGTGGCCGAGCGGAGGATGGGGATCATCGGGATGAAAAGCCTCGCTGGTAGTCAGATCCTCAAGACTGGTGTGTCGCCCCAGGAGGCAATCACCTATGCCCTCTCCTTGCCCATCGATACCCTGGTGAGTGGGATAGACTCGCTTAAGGTTCTCGATCAGAACCTTACCATTGTCCGGAACTGGAAGCCGCTCTCAGAGGAGGGACAGAAGCATCTCCTGGAGCGGGTTGCCTCCTTTGCACGTGATGGCCACCTTGAAGACTACAAGAGGACCTGAGAGAGGATCACTCTCTCCAAGAAGATGAGCAGATTTAAAGAGGCAGCGGTAAATTCCATCAAAAAGAATCTCTACTAGCGCCTTGCAAACTTCTCTAAACTACGAGAGGTTGACAACCACCGGGCTCTACCTAAAATTATGCCCAGAGAATGCTATCCTCTAACTTTGAAACGAAGCCTGATCTTCGTAAAGGAGGTGTAAGAGCTTATGATGCAGCATGTACCCGGGGAAAATAAAGGAAAAATTACTCTTTATGCTCTAAGTACCTGTGGGTGGTGTGAGAAAACTAAGAACTTTCTGGATAAGCTTGGAGTCGAGTACTCCTACGTGTACGTGGACCTTCTGGACGGTGAAGAACGAGAATCTGTTATGAATGAAGTTCGGCGTTGGAATCCCCATCGCTCTTTCCCCACTGTGGTTGCCAATGAGGAGACATGCATAGTAGGATACGATAAACAAAAGATCAAGGAGGCAATAGGGCTATGAAGAGGAGGGAAGTACCGACCGAAGATATTCAGAAGCTCTACCAGAGGTTGAATCGTGAGGCGGAAGCTTCCGGGTACCATCTTAACCTAGATGTGGAGTTCACCAAAGAGCTTGTAAAAGGTCTTCTGGTAAATGAGCAAAGATACGGGTATTGGGCCTGTCCTTGTAGGTTGGCATCAGGAGTTAAGGAAAAAGATCGGGATATCATTTGTCCTTGTGACTACCGGGACCCCGATCTTACCGAATACGATCAATGCTACTGTGCACTATATGTATCAGAGAAGGTTCTGAGAGGCGAAAAGACTACCGGCTCCATTCCCGAACGTCGCGGCGGGGCTCCAGAGCGCCCAAAAGGAAAAACCTCATCGAAAGCTCTTTCTGAACTTCCTCTTCCGGTATGGAGATGTCGGGTCTGTGGATACCTTTGCGCCAGGGAGACTCCTCCAGAGGCCTGCCCCATATGTAAAGCGAAAAGAGACAGATTTGAGAAGTTCACCTAAGAACTGTTTTTCTTTACCATTTACCTGTTCCTTAATGCCTGGATAAGGTTACCCTGAACTAATACACAAATAACCTTGCGATTTCTTTTAGAAGTTGCTCTGAGTTGACAGAGATAATTCCCGTCTCTCTAGCGAGATTAGATAAAGATATCTGCGGAAACTCGCCTTCTTCTCTCTTGTAGAATTGTTTACTCCTTACTCTAAAAGACCAATCGTCCTCAGCAAAATACACAAAACGCCAATTCTGATTCGAGGCTTTCAGAACAATAAAGCTCTTGCGGAAGTAGATTCAGATTAAAGAAGTAATAAGAATCCCTAGGAGGTTTTTGATGAAATGGAGAATAAGAATTAATCTTTTACTCGTTTTTGTATGTATATTCACCTCTGTTTTTTCTTGGATGTCGGTGAGAGAAACTCCGGCCAATGAAGTCAAAGAACTTCAGCCAGTAGAAATTAGAGAGTATGAAGGCGAAAAACTCTCTTCCTCAAAAACGGGTTTCCGAGAGAATTCCATAAGAGGGCCTCAATATGTGAAGAAAGAGGACTATCAACTTGAGATCACCGGGCTTGTGAAAAGTCCTCTCACCTATACTTATGATGAGGTACTAGCATATGACCAATATAAGAAGGTTGTCACCCTTAATTGCGTAGAGGGATGGAGTGCAACGGTATTATGGGAAGGTGTGCTGGTAAGAGATGTTATCGCAAATGCTGGTATTCTTCCCCAGGCGAAAGTAGTCATTTTTTATGCCTACGATGGGTATTCCACCTCTTTCCCGTTAGAGCTTATTTTGGATAATGATATCATAATGGCCCACAAGATGAACGAGGTAGCCCTTCCACCAGAAAGGGGCTTTCCTTTTGCGCTTGTTGCCGAGGAAAAGTGGGGTTACAAGTGGATAAAGTGGATAACCAAGATTGAACTATCCGATGATGTCAACTACCGAGGTTATTGGGAGAGTAGAGGATATGCCAATACTGGCGACCTGGATAAGAGTTTCCTTGATTAGTCTGGTAGATAGATGATAAGAAAGATTAGCTTCCAGTTTATAAGAAAAGTAATAGGGTGGTCTTTATTTGTCTTGATGGTTCTTTTTATTATCACCGGATTCGGTATTACTCAATTCAGAACTGTGGAAAGAATAACCTTAGGTCTTTTGGGCAAAGCCCTATCATTCAAGGTTCATCTCAAATTATGGATACCCCTGATAATCCTATTATCCCTGCACATCATATTTAGATGTATCTGGGAGTCACTGAGAAAAAGAAGAGGCAGACAGTGACGCTATCTCTCCTTCTGTATACCAGAGTCTTCGGTGGATAGTGAAGTAGCAAAAGAGATAGAGAGTCTAATCCTGGTGAAAGAGAATCTAGAGTCAGAGAATAGAGATGTTTCCAAGTAGAGAATTAATACAGATAGGTTTCTTGGCTAGTCTGGCAGCCGGTCTTGCCACCGGGGCCGGAGCTATGCTCTTTGTCGTCTGTGATGAACTCATCCCTGAGAGCCACCGAAAGGGCCACGAGCGAGACGCCACCTTCGGCCTCATAACCGGCTTCATCATTATGATGGTGCTGGATACGGTTCTGGGTTAGTGGGGGATGATTGCTGAGAACTTATTGCAGATTGTAGAGCCAAAATCAGAAGATATCTTTTAATTCTTTCGAATAATCGGAACCTCGTCATAATAAACTACCGCTTGGGCGAACTGGATGTCTTTTCTAGCGAAAGGAGGACGCCATGAAGGCTTCGAATTCTCCGTCGGCTGAAGAAAGCAAAAGGAGAGGATTATTAGGGGCTCTTGATTTTCACCAGTGCTCAAAATCTAAAAAAGCAGAAGAAGTCGAGTATCAACTGTATAGTTGGGGTGAAGTTTACGCTATTTTCTCTGGTGATCGCGGGCATTCAACAGAGGACCGGCATATTCTCAGGTGCTTACCCTTCAAGTTGTTCAGCTCTTCAATTCCCGAGGGTCCATTACCGCAGAAGTTATGTTTAACCTTCAGAGCACCTCTCGAGACAAGGCACAAGGGGCATCTGGTTGGGAATTTTCCTCACGAAATAGCCAAGGAATTTACTGCTTTTCTATCCCTTATTACACGTCGCAGGATTTTTGTCACAAAAAAGACCCGATCTGATGGTTTGCCCATGGAAGAGGAAGTGGAGCCGTATCAACACTCACACTTTCAGGAAAAACAGAGGGATAAAATGATTAAACCAAAGGAAATCAAGCAACTCTTGGATAAGCTTCAGGCAATGGATGAACACATTGCCAATGGTTTCATTTTAGGAATGCGACTATATCACTCAGCCACTGAAATGATGTACACGGAACCGGAGTTCTCCTATCTTCTTCTTATAGCGTGTCTAGAGGCGATTTCTTCAGCTGTCTTTCGACAGTGGAGAGAGCCTGATGAACAAAAGTTTTTGGATTCGAGAATTCCGGGATGGAGGAAAATCGGAGGGGATCTGTGCTCAGAAAAAAGGGAAGAACTAAAGGCATTGTTATTGAAAAATGAGAGGTTTACGTTTCAGAAGCTCGCGGGCTTTGTTACGAAGAATGTACCTGAACATTTTTGGAAGGAAACTGAGGATGATGCAAAGCCGCATTATTTAACGAGAACAGTATGGCCTGACCCCAGTGATTCAGGCCCAGAGCACATTTTCTACTCACCTGCTACACTACAGGATTGGGAAAGAATAAAAAAAGAAGATTTGGTTCTAGTAATGAGAAACATTTATAAGGTAAGATCTCAGCTTATCCATAATGGAATTCGGCTACCGGAAAGTATAGTAATCGGACACTCCCGAGAGGTAGGTGCCGAGGCGTCTGTGGAATTGACCGAAGCTATTATGAAAAACAAGAGAAAAATAAGTTTGAACATTCCGCCTCTCTTGACTTTTGAGAAGTTGGTTAGCTATTCCATGGTGGAGTTTCTCCGTAAGTATCAAAATGCTGGGGTTTGAAGACATATGAGTTGTAGAACGTTAGCACTTTTTTATACTACTTTCATATCCAATCCTCGAAGGAGTCAAGAAAATTAAGATACTGGCTGTTTCTGATAAAATTGAACCCACCTTGTACGAGTACTTCGATAAGAAAAGATATTCTGAAATAGATTTGATTCTTTCAGCCGGAGACTTAAGACCTGAGTATCTCTCTTTTTTAGTGGATATGCTGAATAAACGCTGTTATTATGTGAGAGGCAACCACGACATAATATACAATGTGGAACCACCCTTGGGCTGCGTGGATATAGACGGGAAAGTGGTCAGTCATAAGGGTATTAGAATTCTTGGACTGGGAGGTTCTATGTGGTACGGGGGAAGGGGAGTTGAACATACTGATTGGCAAATGCGCTGGAAGGTATGGAAGGCAAGGTTCCAGATTTGGAGAAGGCGAGGAGTGGATATTGTTCTCACGCACGCTCCTCCCAAGGGTATTCATGATGGGAAAGACCTCTGTCACAGAGGATTTCGCTCTTTTCTCAAGCTAATTGAAAAATATAAACCCCGCTACCTGATTCATGGCCATGTTCACAAAAGTTATGGCTACAGTGAAGAAAAGATAACTCAGGTTCAAGAGACCAAGGTGGTAAACGTTCAGGGAAAACATGTTCTGGAGATACAGCCTCGCATGAGGAAGAAAATCACCAAAAAAGAAGGATGGTGGAATACTGTCTTTAAGTTAAGGCAGGATTCCCTTAAATCCTTTTATGCGGAATCTCGGGCCCGAAAGTATCTTGATTCAATTGATAGAGGCATACAGACTGTCAAGTCAGATAACATCGTGGGGAGCGTAGGTAGACCTTTAGATTTCAGTAGGAATTTCTCTATCAAGGGTGTAGATGGAAAGCCTCACATTCAATCTAGAGTGAAAAGTATAGAAGAAGCCATGCAAGAAGGCAGGCCTCTTCCCGCAGTAGAGCTTTATAAAATTGATGATGAATACTATGTGTTGGACGGTCATCATCGCATAATTGCTGCAAAAGGGCAGGGGCAGAAGTTTATTGATGCTCATATTGTCGAATATCTTCCTCTGGGTGATGACTCAAGAAGGCTTCTTATTCAAAAAAGAATCGAATTCGAGGATGAGACAGGACTGGGGGGGATCAACCTCTTGCATCGGCGGGATTACGATAAGCTACTACTTCAGATAAGGAACCATAAAAATCGTATTGAGGAAAAGCTAAAAGAAAAGGTCACATTAAAGGAAGCAGCCCGAGATTGGTTTAGCGTATTCTACTGCCCGGTAACGGAGAAAATAAAGAAACTCAAGCTCAGGCAGTATTTTCCCAAAGCTACCATAGGGGACATGTATGTTTATTTGTGCGACCAGGCAAGGCTGCGCAGCGAAAAGAGGCTGGAGCATACCTGCAATTTGCCGGAAGCACTTGAGGAGATCGGCATACTGGCAAAGACTACCCAGATTATTCTTTTAGATGAGGGGTTTAAAGAAAGGACTATAAGAGCTTTTCGTTCTCTTTTTCGTCTGGGAAAATGACGCTATGAGAGGCTACCTGCAATTCATTACTTAGTAAATTCACCCATTAATTGATTTAATAGGAAAGCAACAAAGAGGAGGATCGAAAGCTCTTTCTGAACTTCCTCTTCCGGTATGGAGATGTCGGGTCTGTGGATACCTTTGCGCAAGGGAGACTCCTCCAGAGGCCTGCCCCATATGTAAAGCGAAAAGAGACAGATTTGAGAAGTTCACCTAAGAGCTATTTTTCCCTACCATTTACCTTTGATGTCAAATAGAGAGGATATTGGGAGAAAAGAGGGTACGTCGATAGTGGTAACTTAGATGAGAGTTTTCTTAAATAGTTTGACTTTGGACGGTGAAATACATTAATCTGCGCCTGATCAAAAAGATAATAGATTGGTCTCTATTTGCTTTAGTAATGCTTTACCTTATTAGTGGGTTTGGAATTATACAATTTCGGATTATTGAAGTGAAAGGGAGGTAAAAATGGCGGTCAATAAAGTGGGAGAGAAATACCGGTGTAATGTCTGTGGCAATGAGGTGGAGGTAACCAAAGTTGGTGGCGGAACTCTGGTTTGCTGCGGTGAGGATATGGAACTAATAGGAGAATAGCTAGCCAGGAGCAAAAAAAACATAGATCAAAAAGGAGGTTAAAAATGGCCGAGAAGGACCTATTCAGTCAGGTGAATAGACCCGAGGATCCTGACAACATGACTGATCTGGAGAAAAAGCATCTTCCTGTAATAGATGCACCAGACAAGGCCAGTGCCGGAGAGACTATCCAGGTCTCAGTGGAGGTGGGTAAATTACTAGCTCATCCTAACGAGCCAGCTCACCACATTGAGTTTATCGACCTTTATGAGGACGAGGTTTATTTGACGCGGGCCGATTTCACTGGCGGCAAGGTCAATCCCAAGGTGACCTTTGAGGTGATGCTTACAAAAGGAGGGAGATTGCGAGCATTTTGTAGTTGTAATCTGCATGGGGTGTGGGAGGGAGATAAGCTCATACCTATTGAGTAAATTTTGCCGGGTCGACTCTGATTATAACATATAACTCGACGGTGAAGAATGAGATTATAAGTCACTAGATGGCCAGAGTCTAGGCTATTGGAGCACTTTCTTTATTGCCTCAAGGTCGGGTAACTTTTCTGGATCCTCGGAGACCCATTTATAACGAATAATTCCCCCTCTGTCCAAAACAAAGGCGGAACGCTTGGCTACCCCTTTGAACCCTCCGAGATCTTCATAGAGAACACCATAGGCTTTACTCACCTCTTTGTTAAAATCACTTAAGAGAGGAAAGTTCAGATTTAACTGCTGAACCCAGGCTTTTTGAGCGTAAGGGCTGTCCACGCTGATTCCGAAAACTTTCGCCTTGACCGCCGTGAACTCGGTCATGCCATCACGAATAGAACACATCTCTGCAGTGCAGACCGAACTGAAAGCAAAAGGGTAGAAGAGTAAGAGTATGTTTCCTTTACCTAATTCGTCTTGGAGACGAACCTTCTTTCCCTCGGTTGAGGGAAGCTCAAAGTCCGGAGCCTTATCTCCGATATCCATTTGGCACCTCCATCTTAATATATTTTCGGCATTCTGCGAACCTTGGTCAGTTTTGAAGAAAAGCTATTCATGGTCCAGGAGAGCCATTTCCTTTAGCTACCCGGTTTACTTGAGCGGTTTAGTCTCCACCTTTTCAACGGTTTCGAACATGATATGGAGGAATGGCTGTTGCTTGCCGTTGGGCAGTATAAATCCCGTTGGCACCGGGCTCTGGACAGGGCCCTCTGGACTCCCCTTCACCGGGGGTAGGATCAGGTGAAGGTGCGTCGCTTCGTGATTCACCTCTTTGTCGAACACCAGCCTATAGTTTTCGTCTCGTACTTTTTCTCCCAGCATCACGTGGACAATTCGGTGTGTATCCACCTTCTTTCCCTTAACAAAAAGATCGCCGAGCCCCCAAAAGGCCAGGTAAACAAATTGAGTGGGCATGAGTCTGGTCCCGATTCCGGTCATTCCATGCATTAGGTGGTTGGTGGCAACTCCACCAAAAAAGGGATGATCTGGTCCCCGCGGGATAGCTTTCTTTACCACCACTTTGTATTCTACCCCCTTGGGATTGGTAAAAGTCGCCGTAAAGTCAACCTCGTCCTCAGTATCGGGTCCATCCATAGCGCTAACATCCCGGGCCGTAAGACTCAAGCTTCCGGTCACCCTGGCAAACTTGTCAGAAAAAGGGGTAGGCATTAGGGTAGTGGTATAGGCAGTCCCGGCTTCGTTCTTCTCCCGGGCCTGGAGGGGCACTCCGATATTTGGTTCAAATCCGATCGGCTGATCAGGAGTGCCGAATACGGCAGGATCCAACTTTCTTTTTCCGGGCAGAATCCAACGCACATCGTCCCCCGCCTTAACCTGGATCTCAAGCGGAAGAAGGATAGTTGGTCGTCTGGCCCTGGCTGATGCCACCACGACTGTTCCTCTCATCGAGGGATGAAACTTGCAGTAGTAGTCATAGGTTCCCGGCTCGGTGAAGGTAAAGAAGTAGGAATCCCCCCTGCCTAGCTTACCTGAAGAGAATACCTCGTTTCGGCTAGTGACAGTATGAGGAGCTCGGTCTTTATTGGTCCAGGTCACTGTACTTCCCACCTGCACGGTAATCTTGTCTGGCTGAAAACGCAATCCCTTTATCTCAACCGCAGGGCCACCGGCATCAGCTTGCGAAGCAATAGCTATACTGCCTGCTACCAGCACACTCAAAGTACAGGCTGTAATAACCTGCCGCCACCGTTCCCTTCGTTTTTTTTGCATTTTTCCCTCCTTGGTCTCGCTTTTAAGGAGACCTGAAAGTTACCAACAGGATTCATAAGCGTCTGATAACAAGGCTCGTGTTAACTGGGCAGCTCTTATTCTGTGGTAGCTGGCATGAGACAAGGGTTTCGCCGATGGAAGAAAAGGGAGTAACATGCGAGGTTGTCTGGTTAGAATTTCCCGGAAGGTGTACCGGTCAACTGAAATGGTTCTTTTCCACTCTTCCCTACGACTACTTCTTCCGTCGGGGATCAGTCCAGAGAAAGGAACTCAGGTGCTGAATTAGTTCACCGGTTCTGATTTTTTATTCCTGACACTCAGAATGAATCAGCAGGACTATTAGATAAATCCCCATCCTGAAGCGACTTTAATCAAATAAACTGATATTAATTATAGTACGATTTTTGCAAAAGTCAAGTGTCGAATTCTGGTCTGTCAAGGGATTCCTTATCCTGCCGTTGACAAATAGTCCACTTGTGCCATAATAAAAAGGAGACAGGATCTCTCCGTATCAACTAATTCCCCACAACCGAGCAAGGAAGCTTCGCCTGCAAAATCTCTATTGCAGTAAGGAAAAGAAGATGTTTGACATCACCATTCTCGGAAAACCTATCTATCTCTGGATGGGAATTTTAGTTTTCGTTTTTCTGCTTTTCACTTTATTTTCAGGTTTGAATATTCCCCCAGGTTTTAGAAGACGACATAAAATTTTGGCCCTCATTACCATCGTGCTCATTTCCGTTCATCTATTTTTCTCCCTTATGGCCTATTTTCCGATATTGTATAAGTAGCTATTCCTAAATCTAATTTTCACCTCTTGAGTTCGGTACCCTCCTTAAATTTCCGGGGTAGCAGGAGGTTCAAGTTGGCAGAGATTATTATTATAGGTGGAGGACCGGCCGGACTTAGCGCGGGCATATATACTGCCAGAGCTGGAAGAGAGACCCTCATCATTGACAACGGAGACTGTACGGCATGCAAAATTGACCGGCTGGATAACTACCTGGGATTTCCCCGGGTTTACGCTACCGGAGACTGCACGGGAGCAAACAGACAGATAGCCATCGCTATGGGAGAAGGCGCCGATACTGCGATTAATCTCATCTCCGAGCTGAAAGGAACAAGGTGGGTAGGTTACGGAGGAAGATTCAAATAACCTTTACCAAAAGATCACCAACTCTCTTTATCAGCCAATAGCCAGCTTTCCAGTCAAATTTAGAGCGATTTTAGCCCCTGAGCCAATGAGCTCTCTTTTTAATTAAGTAAAATTTTTCTCCCCAGAATCTTAACGTATCTTTGCCTATTTTTCTTATCTTTGCTGGAGGAAGTGATCCCCTTTACCTCTTTTTCCTCCGGTGGTTCAATTTTCTCTCCCTGGCCCTCCACGAACCTGGTAGTTCCTTGCCAGCCCTTCTTGATGTGAGTTCTCTTTTTGGAGAGAAATTGATTTTTAGCCTGAAGATGGGTGGGGAACTTCCACATCTGGATTAGAGTATTGTTATCGAGAATAAGTTTATAAGTTTGGCCATTTTTCCTGGCCGTGTAGATGGTCCTCACTGGTTTACTCCTTAAGACTCTTAATAGAGCCTGGAAATCGATCTTTAACTTGATCTTACTTGCCAGAAGATACTCTGCCCTAGTCATGGGCTTTCATCTCCTTTAGCAAGGTTTATTTTGTTAATAATGAGACCTATTTGCTCTTATTATAATCAAAAAAAAGATTTTGTCAAGGGGGGCAACTACCTTCAAGAAGCTTTCCTAAGCAAAAATTTTTCCTTTTTCTGCTTGATATTGTAGTTGATATAATCTGTAGTAAATTCCTTTCTTTTGCAGAAGCTCTTGATGAGTACCTACCTCTTTAACTCTACCCTTATGTATTACTATTATCCGATCTACGTCTTTGATAGTAGAAAGCCGGTGAGCAATAACAATAGAAGTTCTATGCTGGAGTAGTTTGGCTGATGCATCCTGGATGAGCATCTCTGTTTCTGTATCTACGCTGGAAGTAGCCTCGTCCAGAACCAATATTTTGGGATCAAAAGCTAGAGCACGGGCGAAAGCCAAAAGCTGCTTCTGACCGACTGATAATAAGCTGCCCCGTTCACGCACATCCTCTTGATACTCGTGGGGCAATTTTTTGATAAACTTATCGGCATTAACATAACTGGCAGATTCTTTTACCTGCTGGAAATTTATTTTATTCTCTCCTAGCTTGATATTATCCTCAATGGTTCCTGAGAAAAGAAAGACGTCTTGTTGCACTATCCCCAGGTAGCGACGCAACTCTTTTTGTCGAAAATTTCTTATATCGATTTCATCAATTAATATCTTTCCTTTTTGCGGATCATAAAAACGAGCCAATAAGCTGATGATTGAGGTTTTACCTCCTCCCGTTGCTCCTACAATAGCTACTTTTTCCCCTGCTCGAACACGAAAAGAAATATCACGCAGGACATAATCCCTACCATTGTAGGCAAACCATACGTTTTTAAATTCAATCTCTCCCCGGATTCCCTCTACAGATAAAGGCAGTTCTGCATCCTTGATTTCTACTGGAGTATCCAATAATTTGAATATTCGCTCTGAGGAAGCCATAGCTGATTGCATAATATTATATTTCTCACTCAGGTCTCTTATGGGATGATAGAATCGATTCACATATTGGATGAAAGCTACCAATGCTCCAAATGTGAGTGCTCCTTTGAGGATTTGACCTCCACCGTACCAGATGATCAAGGCAACGGCAAGGGAGCCAATAATCTCTACCGAAGGATGGAAGGCAGCATGGTAAAAAACAGACCGCAAGCAGGCCTCAAGATAGTGATGACTTAATCCCTCGAATTTACCAAGATTTTTCTTCTCTTGGTTGAATATCTGAATAATGGGCATACCGACGATACTCTCTTGCAAGAAGGCATTAATGCGGGCTATTCTTGTTCTAATAGCACGATAAGATTCTCTCGCCTTTTGGCGGAAGAGTATGGTGGCATAAATTAGTAAAGGTAGGACCATAAAACTTACCAAGGCCAGTTTGAAATCAAGCCATAACATGACTATGACGATACCTATGAGACTGAAAATGTCGCCAAATATAGCTATGATACCGGAGGTCAGCATTTCATTTAAAACTTCTACGTCGTTGGTAAGTCGGGTTATAAGTCTTCCTACTGGATTTTTATCGAAGAAAGAAAGTGACATTTCTTGTAGATGAGAAAAGAGTTCCATTCTCATATCAAACATTACCCTCTGACCGACAAATTGCATAATATAAATCTGAAGATAGCGCAGGAAAAAGGTTACTACCAGGATAGCCAGGAATATGAGAGCGATCCGGGATAAGCCCGAGATATCCTGGGTAGCTATATAGCGGTCGATAGCAATTTTAGTAAGATACGGTCCTGCCAGTTGTAAGACCGAGATAAATAAAAGCAAAATGATAGATACAGCCACATATAACTTGTAAGGAGCCAGGTACCTGATCAATCGACGCATTAATCGACTATCATATGCTTTTCCTAGTACTTCTTCTTCTGCCTGATGTTGATTCATAGATTAATCCCTTAAGCCATTTTTTCTAGCTCTTCCCTTAGCTGTTGCTGTAGCCATATATCAGTATAGATACCACTTCTGGCTACCAGCTCTTCATGAGTACCTTGTTCTACAATTCGACCGTCCTTAAGTACTACTATCCAATCAGCATCTTCGATAGTGGATGTTCGATGCGATACTAGAATACAGGTTCGTCTTTTCCGGAATTTACGTAATTGTTTCAGGATTTTCTCCTCAGTATGGACATCCACGCTGGAGAAGGCATCATCAAGAATGAGAATCTTGGGCTCACGAATAATGGCTCTGGAAAGAGCGGTTCTTTGTTTTTGACCGCCAGAAAGAGTTACTCCTCTCTCCCCCACTGGTGTTTCATATCTTTGAGAAAACCTTTCAATCTCGTCACTCAGCGCTGAGATACTGACGGCCCGTCTTAGTTTTGCCTCATCAAAACCCTCTAACCCATAGACGATATTCTCCTTAAGACTTTCTGAGAAAAGAAAAGTTTCCTGAGGAACATAACCAATATTTTTACGTAATATTTTAAGGGGTATACTTTTGATCTCCATACCATCAATAGTAAGAGAGCCTTCCCTTACTTCCAGTAATCGGGGAATTAAGTTGACCAGGGTGCTTTTACCCGATCCAGTGGGGCCTATAATACCAATAGTTATACCTTTAGGTATCTTCAAATCAATATTCTTCAATATCACTTTCTTATCATAGGCAAAACTCACGTTTTTAAACTCGATTTCCCCTTCAAGAGTACGAATATCCTCCAGATACTCACTATCTTTAATTTCCGGTGCTTGATCCAGTATTTCTATGAGCCTGCCCATTGAGGCAGAACCTCTTTGTACCAGATTAATTGCCCAACCCAGAGCCATCATAGGCCAGGTGAGCATCATTAAGTATCCATTGAATTGTACGAATTGTCCCAGACTAATCTTGCCCCCCATGACTAGCCGGCCGCCAAGCCATAAAACAATTACCATTCCTATTCCGGCAATAAGCATAATAAAGGGAAAGAACAGTCCCCAAATCTTTACCAGGGAGATATTTTTGTCCATATAGTCCTGATTCAATTGCTTGAATTTTCTTTTCTCGTTCCCTTCCTGAACATATGCTTTTACTACCCGGATCCCGGTTAAATTTTCTTGCACTCCTACACTGATACTGGAGAATTGTTCCTGCACTTTTTGGAACCGATAGAATATTCTGGAGCTGAAAATGGTAACGGCTATAGTTAAAACCGGCAGCGGTATTAACGAATAGAGAGTTAATTTGTAATCAATGATCAGCATTAAAATAATAGCCGCCGAGCCCATAATTATCGTATTTAGTAAATTACGAATACCCGGGCCTACGAGCATTCGCACTGCTTTTAAATCATTGGTAGCGCGCGCCATAATATCTCCCGTTTTTGTCTTGTGGAAGTAGGATAAAGATAGCTTTTGTAAATGACTAAATAAATCATTGCGCAATTCATATTCAATCTGGAAGGCAACTCCCATTAGTCTGCGAGTCATTAGAAATCGAAAGAATCCTGCCATAATTGAAATGGACACTATTAGCAGGGCATATAGGAGTAACGTCTCTTTATTCATCAACGTCTTCAAATCATCTATGGTGTAGCGTAATACATAAGGGATTAAAAGGGCAAGCAAATTGGTACCTAAGGAGAAAAAAACTGCTAATATTAAGTTTCTCTTGTGCCTTAGCAGGTAAGCTTTTAATCTGGTTAGATTGCTACTTTTTCTCATAGGAATTTTAGATTATAAAACCCCAGGCAAGAAAAGCCCCGAATTTATTCGTGGGGATGAATTGCCTTGACCTTTTGTTGTTTTTTGCTATACTATAAACACTATGGAATATAAACATTCTCGTAATCAGGTATTTTTGATTAACTACCATCTTGTTTGGTGTCCTAA
>NJBP01000052.1 GCA_005223085.1 Candidatus Aerophobetes bacterium Ae_b3b
ACGGTGATAACGGATATGACTCGCTGGCAATGTTCGCCGAACAAGTCATCTGGTCGTTTGGGGGAGAGCTTGGCAACTATTCAACCTACAAAGTCGACGGCTACCTGAACACTGAGGGTGCTATTGCAGGAATAGAGTACTATCATGATCTTTTTCAATTCGTGCCGCCGGGATTTGGTAACGCGTTCTACATCAAGTGTAACGATGCTTTTGTCGCAGGGATAGTGCCGATGAGCTGTAACTATCTTGCGTTCTTCCCCGGCCTGGCAAACAAGGCAACCAATGAATACGCTGATGTCACCGGATACTTTGCTTGTCCTCCACAAGTTGGTCCGGACGGTGTAGAAAGACGATTCGCTGCTCTCGGGGGGCAGGGGGCTTCAGTAGTCTCCTATTCAAAAAAGAAGGACCTCGCATTCAAATGGCTGGAGTGGTTCATAAAACCGGATACTCAAATGAAATGGGCGAAATTAGGCGGTTATACCTGCCACGCAGACACTTTGGCCTCCGATGAATTCCTCAATGCAACCCCATACAACCCTACATTTAAGACATCAATGGAGATCTTCAAGGATTGGTGGGCGTGTCCAGAATACGACGAGCTTCTCCGAACCTTCAGCGAAATAATTGCCGACTACGTTATCAAAGATAATGGTACCGCCGAGCAAGCTCTGGACAAATGCACAAAACAATGGGAATCTATCTTTGAAGAGGCGGGATACTAAGACTAGTACTGGCCGCTAAAGGCTCGCTTCCCCCGGGATTCTTCTCGGGGGAAGCGCCTATCTGGAAAAGTGCGAGAAAAGGATGAGTATATTTAAAAGATCCAAGGAAAACCGCACGAGAAACGGGCAAGTTTACTATCGGCCTATGCGGGATATCACGCTCCTACGACTCTTCATCTTCCCCACAATCATTTTGCTTATCGTGATAAATGTGTTTCCCTTATTCTGGTCACTGTTTCTTAGTTTTTCTCGTTACTCCGCCAAAATGCCAAACATTTGGGGCAAAAATCCAAGGATGATCGGAACCGCAAACTATTCCCGCATCTTAACTGATCCTGACATATGGATTAGATTTATCACCACCGCTAAGTATGTGGTCTTGTCAGTCGGCGGAGAAATGATACTTGGTTTTGGCCTTGCTCTACTCATTTTTCGAAGCAATTTCAAAGGTAAGGGTCTAATAACAACTCTTTTGGTCCTACCGATGACAATGTCCCCGGTAATAGTGGGCCTGATGTGGCAATTGTTCTACGATCCCAACTGGGGTAGCTTCAACTACCTGCTGGGCTTGGGAAGGATAGATTGGGTTTCGGACCCGGCACGAAACTTGTACTCCATCGTCATTGTGGACATCTGGATGTGGACCCCCTTTGTAATGCTCCTTTCCATCGCAGGACTTTCAGCTATTCCTAGGTACCTCTACGAAGCTGCCGAAATTGACCGAGCTTCATGGTGGCTTAAGTTCTGGAAAATAACCCTTCCCATGGTATATCCTCTTCTTCTGGTGGCTCTGATATTTCGCACTATCGAAGCCTTCAAAATATTTGACCTACCAATGGGAATAGTTGGGAGGGGAGCGGTCGCTCCTCGGCTGCTCGCCCTACATCTGTATAATGTGTCGTTTGTCACCTGGAAGACAAGCTATGGTTCTGCACTCGGCTATATCATGCTCATAATAATTATTGCAACCACAAGTATTTTCATCAAATACCTGAAGAAAGCAAAGCAATAGGGACTCGATGGCTAGAGAGGGATTCTATGGCCAGAATAGCTAACCGAAGACAAAAAATCGGTGGCTGGGTTTTGATAATAGTCCTGGCAGTGATTACTTTTGTTTATCTCGTACCCTTTTTGTATATTATAAATACATCTTTCAAACCATGGACAGGGATCAAGGAGTATCCACCCAAAGTCATATTCAAACCCTCAATTGGGAGCTTTATCAGAATTTTTACCTCTAGAACCGTCTACCCTCCAGGAGAGGTGCCGACCGAGGAAGAGATGGCCCGCATGAAGTGGTACGAACGCATCGTCTATAGAGAAACCAACGAAGAAGTCGTAAGATTAGGCGATCTGCCCCGAAGATATCTGAATAGTATTATTATCTGCTCAATAAGCACAATAATAACTGTAATCCTCGGAACAATCACTGCTTATGGTTTTTCGAGGTTCAAGGTCAGAGGTAAAGACGATCTTCTCTTTTTCATCCTGAGCACGAGAATGCTTCCGCCAGTAGTAGTAGTGATCCCGGTTTTTCTTATGTTCAGGTTCCTGGGACTAACCGATACTCACATTGGCCTGATACTTTTGTACGTTGCTTTTAATGTATCTTTTGCAGTCTGGGTACTGAAAGGGTTTATCGATGAAATTCCTACCGAATATGAAGAAGCAGCAATGGTTGATGGATATACTCGTTTTCAGGTGTTCAGGAAGATCGTGGTTCCACAAGCAACTACGGGAATAGCAGCCACCGCGGTTTTCTGTTTCATATTCTCGTGGAACGAATATGCCTTCGCCTTTCTACTTTCAAGGAAAATTGCCCAGACAGTACCCGCGTGGCTCCCTTATCAGATGGGGGTGCTGGGATATGACTGGGGAGCCGCTGCAGCCGGAACCTTCATATTTCTGGTGCCTGTGATGGTCTTCACCATAATCTTAAGAAAGCATCTCCTCAGGGGCATTACCTTCGGAGCAATAAGAAAATAGAGCAAAATCCAAAACTTACACTAAATCTGCGGAGTGAGGAGATCGCCTGAATTTGGCGGAATTTCCGAGAAGTGCGAAAGAAGATGAAAGAATGATAGCATTTGTGGTGTGCGCAGCCTCTTATCTCCTAATTGCAGTAATCTTTTGGAAATTCAAAATATTGAGAAGGCAGTATCTAGAAGCAACTTTTATGTGGATTATGATTTTTGGAATAGTAGCTCTTTGCCAACCGTGGACGTTTTTTCTATACCAGAATGGCTTTGCCATTCTTTCGACCGGAACTCTTGGATATATTCTGGCAATTCATATGAAGTGATTCTTTCCTTGAAAGGAGAGTAAGATGGAACTAGGGGTAATGGCAAACTGCTTTTCCGACAAGTCATGGGAGGATGCTTGCAAAGCAGCAAAGGATGCTGGCCTCAGCGCAATTGAACCTGGTTCTGGTGGTTTTGTGGGAAAAGCTCACTGTGATCCCGCTGCTCTACTAAAGAACCATGATGCAGTGAGAGAATTTAAAGAAACGGCTGAGAAAAACGAGCTCAAAATAAGTGCCCTCGCTTGTCACGGAAATCCACTTCATCCACAGAAGGAGATTTCTGATGAGCATACCAAAGATCTTGAGGCATCTATTGAGCTTGCATCAATGATAGGAGTGGGAGTAATTAACTGTTTTGCCGGGTGTCCCGGAGCCGGAGAAGATGCAAAATACCCAAACTGGATAACTTGTCCCTGGCCCACCTATTTTGAAGAGGCAGTCAAATGGCAATGGGAAAAGAAGGTGATTCCCTTCTGGAAGAAAATGGCAAAAAAAGCAAAAGAAGTGGGAATCAAGTTCGGTCTTGAGATGCATCCTGGAGATGTAGTTTATAATACTGAAGCCTTACTCAAGCTGAGAGAAGAAGTAGGCGCGGAAGAGATTTCATGCAACTTTGATCCCAGCCATTTATTCTGGCAGGGGATGGATCCCATTGTTTCGATGAGGTACCTGGGCAATGCAATAGTTCACGTTCATGCAAAAGACAGTAGAATCAACAGCTCAGTAGTTGATTTTCGAGGAGTAAATGACTGGAAGCATTATAGGGAACTGGCCAAAAGAGCATGGACATTTCGAACTGTTGGGTATGGCCACGGAGCGGAGTTCTGGAACAACTTTGTCTCGACCTTGAGATTCATCGGATACGACGGAGTTATCAGTATCGAACATGAAGATCCCCTGATGTCGGTAAATGAAGGACTAAGCAAAGCCATTGAATTCTTAGGAAAGGTTCTTATTTATGAGAAGCCGGGTGAGATGTGGTGGGCCTAGATGATGCAAATTCTGGCCCTCCCTAGCGAGAAGACATGAAAATAGACTGGGTGCATGAGGACGATTAGGAAAAGAAGGTAGTGATTTCCTAGATGGCAGAAATAGCTTTAAGGAACATTGTAAAGAGATTTGGCAGCCTTGTCGCCGTGAATAACCTTAATCTTCATATCAGAGACAAGGAATTTGTCGTTCTTCTCGGACCCTCCGGATGTGGTAAAACTACCACCCTGAGATGCATCTCCGGCCTGGAAACACCCGACGAAGGAAAGATACTGATAGATGAGGAGGATGTCACCAACAAAAGAGCATCACAAAGAGATGTAGCGTTCGTCTTCCAGCTCTATGCTCTCTATCCTCATCTAACAGCTTACGGTAATATCGCCTTTCCTTTAGTGGCACAGGGACTTAGCAAGAAGAGGACCAGGCAGGAAGTAGATCGAGCGGCACAGATCCTCAGAATAAAGCACATATTGAACAAAAAACCCAGGGAACTTTCGGGGGGAGATATGCAGAGAGTTGCCCTGGGAAGAGCTATTGTCCGAAGACCGAAAGTATTCTTACTTGATGAACCAATAGGCACTTTGGACGCAAAATTCAGAGAAGAAATGCGAGCTGAACTCAAGAAACTCCATGTTGATATTGGCGCTACCACCGTCTATGTAACTCACGACCAGGTTGAAGCAATGTCCATGGGGGACCGTGTTGTCATAATGAATCTTGGAGTCTTACAACAAGTTGGAACACCCCATGAAGTATACAACAAACCCAAGAATCTGTTCGTGGCAAATTTCATTGGAAGTCCCGGAATGAATTTTATCAGCTGTAAACCGTTAAGAGGTCCCGGGGGTAAACTTGCCCTACGATTGCCCGTGGTCAACACCACCATTGCAATCCCCGACGAAACTCAAACGATAATCATCGACAAGAAAAAGGAAGAAAAAGACTTAGTCTTAGGCGTCCGGCCGGAAAACGTGATATTCAGCAGAAAAGAGAAAAGCAACCATCTCCAAACAAGAGTTTACGTGGTCGAGACAATGGGCTCCTACAATATCACAGACGTAAGACTGGGCGATGAGACCATCAAGGTGCGCACTGCGCCAAGCATATTGCCAGAGGTTGGAGAAACCGTATATATTAGTTTTGATCCCCAAAGAATAAGCATTTTTGATGAGGAAACTGGTGATTCGGTAGTGTAACGAACCATCAACCAGAAGGTGCACCAATGGCCAGCGTAAGATTAGCTTCCCTGACAAAAACTTTCGGCCAAGTAACTGCGGTAGACAATATAGATTTAGAAATCGACGACAGAGAATTTTTTGTTCTCCTTGGTCCAACCGGAGCAGGAAAAACCACGACCCTAAGACTTATAGCAGGACTAGAAAAACCAGACCAGGGGGAGGTATATCTGGGCAATGTTTCAGTAAATGATCTTAGCCCCGCCTTAAGAGATGTTGCTTTTGTATTTCAATACTATACTCTTTATCCTCACTATACTGTGCGGCAAAATCTCGAATTTCCTCTAAGGTCAAAGCTTAGAAGACTGTCTGAATCAGAAATTGATGCTAAAGTGAGTGAAGTTGCCGGGGTCCTGCACATCGAGTCGCTACTAGGCCGAGAAACAGTTAATTTGAGTGGTGGAGAAATGCAACGTGTGGCGATAGGCAGAGCAATGGTCAGAACTCCAAAAGTCTTTCTCATGGATGAGCCTTTATCAAATCTGGACGCAAAACTGAGAGAAGAAATGAGGACGGAGCTTGCCAGACTCCACCTGGATCTCGGATTCACTTTTTTTTATGTAACTCATGACCAAATCGAAGCAATGACAATGGGTGATAGAATCGCAGTGCTTAATGAAGGCAGAATTCTTCAGATTGGCACCCCTGATGAAATATACAACTCGCCAGAAAACGTTTTCGTGGCCAAGTTTGTGGGAAGCCCCACAATTAACTTATTCGAGGCGAGCATAGAAACAAGTACTTTAGTGGTCGGAAAGAAAACACTGGTTTGCGCCATTCCTGGAACACAGCGAAGCTCGCTCGAAAAATACACTAAGAGAGAATTGATTTTGGCAATAAGGCCGGAAGACATTGAAGTATCGAAAGAGAAAAAGAAAGCTGATTCATTCAAATGTACAGTGTACTTTACTCAGAGCATGGGGGTAGAAGATATCTTAAACCTAAGAATCAATGATCTTGTCTTGAGAGCGCTTGTCCCTCCGAAACTCCTGGCTAGAGTCGGCGATACGGTCTACGCCAGTATCAATATGAAGCGCTCACATTTATTTGACTCTGAAACAAATATGCGCCTGTGAAATAAAGACTGCCAGCGGGGTGCCCCTCTAGCGGTCTTTGCCGGAAAAACTTATTATTCATTATCCCCCACCGGGTTTTCCCTCAAGATGACCCGGTAAACCCTTAGCCTCTTCGACTCGAGAATTTCCTTACCCTTTTTGAGCTGCTGGTAGCCTTTCTTTCTTGCCCGGAGGACTATCTCACACAAGGATCCTCTGGGTTACTTTTTTGTTTACCGGACGCTTCCTGATCTTACCTAACAGCCCTTCTGAGGTTTCACCCTTTTAGAAATTTTGGGGAAAGTCCTAGAGACGGTTTTCTTGACAAATAGGAAGGTCTAGCTACAATAAACTCAGTCTTGGTAGGTACTCAGTGAACCCCGCCATTGCGAAGCGAAGCAATCTCGGTAGTCGCAGGTAGCCGCAGGCTTCAGCCTGCGCAAAATCTTAGCCTGCGTTGATACGCACCCTAAAGGGTGCGGCTAGCCAAAAAGCAAGATCAGCAAAGGAGAAAAGAGTGAAGTTCACCTGTAAGAAAAACGATTTTTTAGAGGGGATGCGGGTGGTAGTACGCCTTAACCAGTGCAACACTTCCTATACTTACCCACGTTTTGATGGTAGCTAAGGAAGGCAGGATAAGTCTGTGACCGCTACCAATCTCGCAACTACTATTCAGTCTTCTTTTGAAGGCCAGGTTCGAGAAAAAGGTGAGATTTGCCTACCGGGTGATAAGATTTTTAGCATCATAAGAGAGCTCCCTCCCGGGGAGGTAAATCTAGATGTTGCTCATACCAAAGCAACTATAAGCTGCGAGAAGGCAATTTTCCATCTTCTTGGTCTTTCTTCGGACGAGTTTCCCGAGATTCCCAGTCTGGAAGCAAAACAGACTTTCTCTGTCTCCTCAGAAAACTTGAGAGAGATGATTCAGCGAACGGTTTTTGCTGCCTCCCGGGACGAAACACGTCAAAATTTAAACGGGGTGTATCTTGAGGCGGGAGAGAAAGAGTTAAAGATGGTAGCCACTGATGGAAGACGCCTGGCCTTTATTCGCGCGCCTTTTGGGGTTTCAGAACAAATCCGGGCTGAGATTATAATCCCCATACCGGCACTACAACAGCTAGTCCGAATCCTGGATCAGGAAAAAGAAGTAAAGATAGGAATAAGCCAAAAACAGATCTTCTTTCAGATGGAACCTGTACTTCTTATTTCTCAATTGGTCGAAGCGAAGTTTCCTAACTATAGGGACGTGATTCCTGCCGAATACAACATAGCAATCTTTACCGACAGAGACCAGCTATATGGTGCCGTGAGACGGGTTTCTCTCCTGGCTGACGAGAAGTCACGCCTGGTCAAATTTAAATTACAAGGAGACATTTTGTGGGTAAGTGCTAATGCTCCGGAAATGGGTCAGGCACGGGAGGAGCTTACGGTAAGGACGGAAGAGAAGGGTGAGATCGAAATAGGCTTTAATTCTGCCTATCTCCTGGATGCCTTAAAAAATCTGGGAGAAGGAGAGATCTGTCTCGAATTAACAGATTCTGTAAACCCAGGACTGATTCGACCCAGTGGGAATAAAGACTATATCAATGTGGTGATGCCGGTAAGACTTGAGACAGAGGAGCCTGAATAGTGAATAGTCGTTAGTGAATAGGGAATAGTGAATAGTATTTAGCGACTAAATACTAGCGACTGAAATATCTTAGCTGATATACAGCGATGAAGGGAAAGAGGCCCGAGATATTTCTTGATAAGGAAAGGAGTTGTGGGTAAAAAATCTATTTGTATCTAACTTTCGCAACTTCGCACGCCTGGATTTGGAATTTTCTCCTCGATTGAATCTTTTCTGGGGAGATAATGGAGAGGGTAAGACCAATTTCCTGGAGTCTCTTTACTGTCTGGGACACGGCACATCTTTTCGCACCAAGACTGATGAAGAGCTAATTAAGTGGGGACAACCTAGTTTATATCTAAAGGGAGAGGGGTTTAAGTCGGAGAGACTTTTTACCTATGAGGTTGTGCTTGATCGCAAGATCTCTAAGGTTAGGAAGGTAGACTCCCACCGGGTAGGTTTACGAAACCCTACTAAATGGCTCTGGATGGTTACTTTCTCCCCGGAGGATATCTGGTTAGTTAAGGGTTACCCTCAACAGAGACGAGATTTTCTGGATGCTAAACTGCCCTTGTTTAATTTCCGCTACTCTTACCTAAGATCTTCTTACCTTAGAGTTCTCTCTCAGAGAAATCATCTTTTTTTTCTGAAGAGGATCAGAAAATCCATCAACCAAGAGCTAGACATTTGGGATGAACAGTTAGTTGAGTTAGGTTCGAAGATAGTTAAGCTACGTCTAGAAGGGCTGGAAAAGCTAGAGTTCTTTTTTAAAGAGATTTATCCGAGGGTGATGGGGAGGGATTCTAAGATTGGTCTAATTTACAGATCTTCTTTTTTAAAGGATCCCACCCCAATCATAAGCGAAGAGGAGATAATAGAGATTTTCCGAAAAGAGTTAAAACTAAAAAGAAAAAAGGAGTTGGAACTAGAGACAACCCTCGTTGGACCTCACCGGGACGATTTTCTTATTCTTGCCGATGGGATTGACTTACGTTGTTTTGGCTCTCAAGGGGAACAGAGGATAGCCACTCTCTCTTTAAAATTGGCCGAGCTTGGTCTGGTGAGCTTAAGGGAAGGTGAGCATCCAGTGACTCTCCTGGACGACGTTGCCTCTGAACTCGATCCTAAGAGGCAGAAACTGCTACTGGACCTGGTGAAAGAGCAAAGTCAGGTATTTATTACTACCACCCACCTTTCTTTATTTGAGCCATCTTTTACCAAAGAGGGCTGGCTTTATCAAGTGAAAGACAAGAGGGTAAAAAGAAAGAAATGAAACCAAATAATTTTCCTTCCTCGGTCGGTGAAGTATTGGAGAGGCTTTTTAATAAATTGAGCCTAGATAAGAAGCTAAAAGAAGTAAACGCATTAAAGCTATGGGAGGAGGTGACAGGGGAGAAAATAAGCCAACATAGCTTTCCTCTTTTTGTAAGAAAAGGAAACCTCTTTGTTAGAGTGGATAATTCAGGATGGCTGACTCAACTCACCTACCTCAAGTGCGAGATAATATCGGAATTAAATAAGAGACTGGGAGGAGAGTCAATAAAAAACATCTATTTTCGATTGGGCGAGGTTAAAAAAAAGAGAAAAGGGGAAATCAAAGCGGCCAAAGTAAAGATTGACTTAGAAAAAGGGGAATTGGCAAGAATAAAAGAAAATCTGAAAGGGGTAAAGAATAAGTCTTTCCAGCCGGTTCTCTCACGAATTTTGATAAAAGACAAAAAAATTAAAAAAGAAAGACCGCACGAGCCTTAATTAAGGCCGCAAATTGACTGCGGTAATTTTTGTGATAGAATACAAAGGAGTAGAGGTTGAACTACAAAAGGCTGCGCCAGGGGATGGTAAAAGATCAGCTCATCGCCCGGGGGATTAGTGATGAGAGAGTACTGGCAGTTTTTTATAAGGTAGAACGGGAAAAATTTGTTCCTTCTGATCTACGAAAAGATGCTTATGGAGATTTTCCACTATCCATTGGCGAGGGACAGACAATCTCTCAACCTTATATGGTTGCCCTAATGACTCAGAGCCTGGAGTTGAAGGGGTGTGAGAGAGTTCTTGAAATCGGTACCGGTTCAGGATACCAAACGGCCATTCTGACAGAGCTGAGTGAACAAGTTTATAGTGTAGAGAGAATAAAAAGTCTAGCTCAAAAAGCAGAGTCACTTTTAAAAAAGTTGGGATATTCTAAGGTTAAGACCTTTGTCAGCGATGGAACTATGGGATGGGAGGAGTTTTCTCCCTATGACCGTATTCTGGTAACCGCCGGGGCTAAACAAGTACCCCAGCCTTTGGTAAATCAACTTAAGGACGAGGGGATAATGGTCATACCGGTGGGAAATGTCTACTCCCAAGAATTAAGAGTAATTAGAAAAAAGAAGGGGCGGGTGAGAAGTACAACTGTGGAGAGATGTATTTTTGTCCCCCTGATAGGAAAGTACGGTTGGAGTGAGAATGTTGGAGCCGAGTAGTCTATTGGCAAGACCTGAGATCTTAACCTTCTTTTTAAGCATGCTTCCTATTTCGGAGCTGCGAGGAGGACTTCCTTTTGCTTTATCACAGGGATTTTCTCCTCTGAAGGCTTATTTGATAAGCGTAGCCGGCAACATATTACCGGTATTTCCTCTTCTTTTGCTGCTTAGAAGGTTATTTATCTTTTTCGGGCGATATAAAATAACCGAAAAGACTCTTAACTGGACCCTGGCACGAGCCCGAAAGAGAGAGGATTTAGTAAAACGATATGGATTTGGAGGTCTTATTCTACTGGTAGCTATTCCTCTTCCCGTCACCGGAGCCTGGACAGGAACTCTGGTGAGTTTTCTTTTGTCAATGAAGATTAGGCACTCCTTTCTTGCTATCTGCATTGGAGTAGGGATAGCCGGAATCATAGTTCTTGGACTCAGCTTGGGAGGGATAGGGCTGTGGGGCTTGATAAGAAGCTAAGCTATACTATTTATTTTTCCTTCAGACATATCATGCTTCAGCGGGTTAAAATAAGCAAGATTTTTTAAGGAATGGACGATTTATTGCCTGTCATTGCGAACAGAGTGAGCGAAGCAATCTCAAGAGATGCTTGATTTGCTCTATAGATTATATTTCCTCGTCGGGATGTAGCGCAGCCTGGTTTAGCGCGCCTGCCTCGGGTGCAGGAGGTCGTGGGTTCAAATCCCGCCATCCCGACCAAAATGAAGGATTTGAAGCCGACCCGAACGCCTCCGGCGGAGGAAGAATGAGCGCAGCGAATGTCAGCGAGGAGATTCCAACTATTCTATCAAACGCTCCTAAAGAAAATGAAATTGGTCAGTAGGACTATCTTCGACAAGAGAAGAGGGGCAGTTTTTGCTCTTACCGTTGTTCTTAGCAGCTTTGTTTTGCTAGGTAATGCCTGGAGTTCTTCTGTTCCACCTTCTCGAGTTTATACGGTAAGACCAAAAGATACTCTCTCTGCTATAAGCAGGCGCTATGGTATCTCCTTAAAGCGAATTCTAAAAATAAACGCTCTTTCACTTCGTGACAAGATTTATCCGGGCCAAAAGCTCCTCATTCCCTATAAGATGGGAGTGTGGCATCCAGTCAAAAAGTACGAGACCTTATGGAGAATTGCTCGTACTTATGGAGTTTCTCTGGAGGAGATCAAACAGGCCAATCGCTTATCTTCCAATGAAATCAAGGTGGGCCAAAAATTATTTATTCCCAAGGCTACTGAGGTCAAACCCATAAAAATCCCTGATTATCTTTTATCAGAAAAGAAAGTTCTGATCCAGCCAATTTTGCCAGAAAAGAAAGTTGTGAGCCAGCCAGAACCTATAGGTACGCAAGAGGAAAAATTATCTTTCCTCTGGCCCATTGAGGGTGAAGTAATCGGCTATTTTGGAGATAAAGGAAACAAAGGAATAGATATCGCCGCTTCTGAGGGAACTACCGTTGTTGCCCCTGCTGATGGAATAGTGGAGCTTGCCGGATATGGAAAAGAACCTGGAAACTTACTGATGATTAAACACAGAAAGGAAGGACTGATTACTGTATATACGTATCTATCCTCTTGGCTGGTAAAGAAGGGGGATAAGGTAAAGAAAGGAGACCCCATCGCTACAGTAGGAATCACAGGGAACGCGAAGAACCCTTGCCTTCATTTTGAAGTTCGCAAAATAGGAACTGTAGAGCCAGTAAATCCTCTATATTATCTCCCCTAAGGTAGCTAACGGCCTTAAAAGGTAAATACTCAGTGAACCCCGTCATCGCCAGCGAAGCAATCTCGGTAGTCGCCGGTAGCCGCAGGCTTCAGCCTGCGCAAAATCTTAATAGAACGTCCTTCACTGAACATTTACGAGGCTAATTATAGATGTCCATCATTTTTAGTAAAAAGGGAACTTATGTGATGCAACAAGAGGTTGAGATAACTAACAAAGTAGGTTTACATGTTAGACCAGCTTCCATGTTAGTGGAGACCGCCAGTAAGTTCAAATCTGATATCTGGATAGAAAAAGATGGTCAGGAAGCTAATGGAAAGAGTATTATGAGTCTCTTATTACTCTCCGCCCCCCAGGGTAGCAAAATCAGCGTCAAAGCAGAAGGACCAGATGCTGCCGAGGCTGTTCAAGCTCTGGTAAAGATAGTTAAAGACAAATTTGGTGAGGAGTAACCTGACTGAAGGTTGAAAGATGCTTAGTGCAAAATGGGTAAGGGATAATCTAGATGCCGTGAAGGAGAGTTTAAAGAAAAGAGGCGTCCAAATCAATTTTGATAAATTCCTTGCCACGGACAGCTTACGGCGGAACCTTATCCAGGAAATTGATAGGCAGCGACATATGCAAAATATGCTTTCCAAGGAAATAGGTAAGTCGAAGAGTCAAGGTGAGAATCCTGGTCCTCTCATGCTGGAGATGCGGAGCATCTCCAGCAATATTGAAGAGCGGGAGAAAAAGGCAAAAAAAATGAAGAAGGGCACTCTAGATTTCCTTCTTCTTCTCCCCAATCAGCTCCATCCAGATGTTCCTTCAGGCTCTGAAAATGTGGAAGTAAGAAGGTGGGGAACACCCCCTAGATTTGATTTCCCCCCCCAAGATCACCAGAGGCTGGGGGAGAGCCTGGGAGTGCTTGATTTCAAAAGAGCAGCTAAGGTAACCGGAAGCGGATTTGTTTTCTATAAGGGATTAGGCGCTCGCCTTGAGAGAGCTCTTATTAACTTCATGTTGGATCTTCACATCAGCCGGGGGTATGAGGAGCTTCTCCCTCCCTTTATGACCAATAAAGCTGCTACCACGGGAACGGGGCAACTGCCCAAGTTTGAGGATGACCTTTATCGATGTACAAAGGAAGATTATTACCTGGTTCCTACAGCGGAGGTCCCGGTGACTAACTTCCATCGGGAGGAGATTCTGGAAGAGGAAAACCTTCCCTTGTCCTATGTCGCTTACACTCCCTGCTTCCGGAGAGAAGCAGGTACTTATGGTAAAAAGATCCAGGGAATCATCAGGCAGCATCAGTTTAACAAAG
>NJBP01000053.1 GCA_005223085.1 Candidatus Aerophobetes bacterium Ae_b3b
TTGGTGTATCTAAGCAACCGAGCATATTTAAAAGAGTAGTTTTCCCGGAACCAGAAGGACCAAAAATAATAGTAAATTCCCCCTGTTCTACAGTTAAGTCAATTCCTCGCAAAGCAGGAACCTCTATCTTACCTTGTTGATAAGATTTTTTTACCTTATTCAGCTCCATTAAAGACATTTATCCCTCTCCCTCTACTAATTCTTAGGATAGAGATGTACTTTTGTTCCACCTTATCTTCTCTCATAGACTTTCTCTCTCCTATACTCAGTAAAATTTCCTGCAGGCACAGCTTGAACACCCCCCCTTGACATTCTCAAAAATTATTGTATAAATATAATACCATATGAATAGCCCCCTATCAACAAGGGGCCCATATGAACGGGGAGCTTATGAGTTACGAGCTCCCCTTTCTTATTTTCTCTATCTTGTCCCTTATCTGGTTGAGATCTATGAACAGATTGGTAGCGTTCAAAAGTTCCAATGCTGTTGATTCCTTTCTTCCCACGCAGATAACTTTCTTCCCATTGGTTCTCAAATGCTGGATAACCGGAACAAAATCACTATCTCCTCCCAGGAGCACAGCCTCGTCATAGCTATCCATAGAGGTTATCATATGTAAAGTAATCTCGACATCCAGATTACCCTTTATTATCTTCTCCTTGGTCTGTCGATCTATAATGACTTTGATCTCTTTGTCAATCACAGTATAGCCTATGTAAATTAAGGCTTTTTTAAACATTCTATAGGCTCTAATTCTCTCTGTGTCTTCAAAATGTGGAGTTCCCGTAAAGTAATAAGCTCCGGCGAGCTCTTTACCTCTGGCAAAGTACTGATAAACTCTTTTGTAATCAATGTGCCATTTGTTATCCCGTTGAGCATAAAACATGCTAGCGCCATCCACGAAGATGGTTACTCTTCCTTTAGTTCTTGTTTTTCTCTTCATACTCTTTCTTGGCATCTATCTCTTTCCTTCCCCTATATTGCTTAATCCCTCCTTATAAGATGCTGTATTATAGCAGATTTCTGAGTATTTGTCAAATTTTTCAATTCTTTCCATGGAAGTGGACTTCCCAGCAGCTAGTATTCTTAGTACTTGAAAGATCTGATAAAATTTATCCCTCCTAAAATCATAACGCGGGGAACATTTCCTCTCTCCCGGAGTCTAATCTATTGGAAAGCAAAAGACAAATTTTACTTTTGGACACCTTCACCTTTTAAATAAATGGAAAAAGCGCCCTTCCCCTCAACAAAATAAAATGATATAATTAAAGTGATTCTTCCTTTAAAAAAAGCGTTCGTTTTCTTAAATGTTAGCTAAGATGGGAAAACCCAATTAATGCAGTATTCCGACGAAGAGTTGGTAGAAAGATATGGAGCCGGAGATGGAGAAAGTTTTAGAATGTTGGTGGAAAGATATCAGGATCGGGTTTACCATATCGTGTACGGAATAGTTGGCAATAAAGACGAAGCAGAGGATCTTTCTCAGGAGGTTTTCCTTAGGGTGTATCGTTTTCTTCATCGCTTTAAAGGAAAATCTAGGTTTTATACCTGGCTCTACCGTCTTACGGTAAATGTTTGCCTCAGTGCTAGAAGAAAGAGAAAAAATGAGCCAGGCAAGATCTTCTCTCTTGCTGATTCTTCGAAATACGGTGATGATCCTGGGGAAATAGAATTGGCCGATGAGTCCTTTTCTCCTTTGAAAGTACTTCAAAATAGAGAAATGGCTGAAACGATAAAATCTGCCATTAACTCTCTCTCAGAGGTTCTGAAGAGTACTTTTGTCTTGCGAGAGTTTGAAGAGCTCTCATACGAAGAATTGACCAGAGTATTTCAGTGCTCCAAGGGCACGATAAAGTCGAGGCTTTCTCGGGCCAGAGAACAGCTTCGTAGAAAAATAGAGCCGTATTTAAATGGCACAGTATAGTATTTTTAATTCAGGAGGTACCTATGAGTTGCAAAAAGTGGAAAAAGAAGCTCTCCTCTTATTTAGACAATGAGGTCAGTTCTAGAGAAAGATCAAAGATCGAAAAACATTTAAAGAGTTGCAGGGCCTGTTTTAATCAATTTAAGCAGCTAGAGAGGGTTCACCGGTTAGTTCAAAGTATCCAACCTGAGAAACCCAGGCCTGGATTCTATGAGCGCCTATCCGAGCGGCTTTGTCAAAAAAAGACGACTTTAAGGGAAAAACTTGTAGCATGGAGATATGGTTGGCAATTATCTTTTCCCGGGGTTGGAAAGATAGCCATTGCCGTTAGTGCAGTGCTACTTGTATCCGTGTCATTTTATATATGGCGCTCAGCCACCAGCTATGAAGTAAACATCAAGGTATTTGAAGAGGAATACTTCCGTTCGCAACAGATGAACTCTTTTGTGGGAGAATTGGCTTTGCCGGTATTTTTCGAGATAGAATGATGAAGAAAGGAAGTTGTATGAATCCAGGGAAAGGATTCCAAAAAGTTTTGCAGTGTCTCTTCGTTTTGATTATCCTTTCAGGGGGCATGACTTCTGCGCTTTTAGCTATAGAACCAAAAGAGATTTTGACACGGTCCCTGGAAGCTCAGTTTGGGCTTGATTTTGAGGGCATCAAGAAAACAGAGTTTCGCCTGCCGGGGAGAAGTTACACTACAACTACCAGAATTATCCGACAGGAGCCGGATTTTACCTACACAACTACTTTAGCCCCTGCCAGACTTAAGAGATTGGTTATTCTAGACGATGGTAAATTCCGCATAAAGCATATTCGGGGTTCAAACAAATTTGGATTCTTCCCTTCCTTGAATTCTCCGGAAGCAAAGGAAATAAAAAGAAAAAGTCTTAATTTAATATTTATTAACTACAAGATCTCAAAACTTCTCGATGGCTATATCCTGGCTCGACCTGTCTATGTGATTTCCTTAATTCCCAAACATTCTGGCAATCCCCGGCGAAAGGTCTGGATAGACAAAAAAATGTATCTTCCTCTCAAGGAAGAAGACTATAACTGGCGGGGAGAGCTGATTTCTTCTTCTTTTTATACTGAAATTCATTTTGATAAGCGGTTTTCTAAAGAAAAGTTCTACCGTGATTTCCCCCAAAGACCGAGGAAGAAAGTCTTTTCCCAAGAACGCTTTCTTAGTCTGAAAGACTTGAGGAGAAAAATAAGATTTCCGGTATCTTCCGCGCATTATCTTCCTCCAAGTTACGAGTTTCAGGAAGCAGTCTTGTTCTCTAAAGAAAGGGCCGTCAAGCTAACCTATACCAACGGTTTAGGGGTAATCTGTCTTTTCCAGATGCCTTCAAATATCAAATTGAGAGGGCACTTAGAAGGAGCGCATCCTCTGGTTTGGGAAAAAGGAGGGAGAACCTTTCTTTTAATGGCCGATATATCAAGAAAAGAACTCATTAAGATAAAACAATCAGTTAAGTAAAAGCAGGACTAAGAATTGAGAATTGAAAATTAAGAATTAAGGAGTAAGGATTAGAGGGGTAAAGGATTAAGTGAAACGTATAAGACGTGAGAGGCTATGAGTTATTTAGAGACTCAGCACTATAGACCGTTCCCTTAAAGGTATTATGACTAAATTCTTCGCTCTGCTTGCATTTTCTCTTTCTTTCTGTATAATGTTTTGATTTGGAGCAGAACTCCCCCTATTAGGATGAGAACCATGAGCATGGTGGCAAAAAAAGCGAGACTCTCCGGTGATGAAGCCATTAACGAAACTGATGTCTCAAAGGAGGCCGTTAATGCCTGAAATGCCCGAGGTGGAGACCATCAAGCGGGATCTTGAGAAAAAGATGAGGGGGAAAAGGGTAGAGAAAGTAATTATAAAAAATAAGAAATCTGTGAAGATGCCCACCCCTTCTGAGTTTATTCGCCAGATAGAGGGCAAGGTTTTTACCGGAGTGGAGCGTAGAGGAAAATTTCTCCTGCTGGGACTGGACTCGGAAGATAGCCTCGTTATCCATCTTAAGCTAACCGGTCGGCTAATCTATTCTAAAAGAGGAGAAGAATTGGACTATAGCCGGGTAGTTTTTGTTTTTCAGGACAATACCCAACTTAGCTTCACTGATATACGGGGTTTTGGGGGAATATGGTTGATCCCGGATAGAGAATTTCAAAAGATTCCTACCCTTGACAATCTGGGACCGGAGCCCTTAGCAGAGGACTTTACCGTGGCTAAATTTGGGGATCTTCTAAAAGGGAAAAGAGGTAAGATTAAAAGTCTTTTAATGGATCAGGAATTTATGGCTGGAATCGGCAATATTTACTCTCAGGAAGCTCTTTTTCTATCACAGATTCATCCAGAAAGAATCCCTTCCAGTCTAGCTGATGAGGAAATCGAAAAACTTTATGAGAATCTGCGGCAAGTCCTAAAGAAGGCTATATCTTATCGGGGCTCTTCAGTTGATACATACGTTGATCTGGAAGGAAAAAAAGGAAGTTTCGAATCACAACTAAAGGTTTACGGTAGAGAAGGGGAGCCTTGTTTTAAGTGCGGAACAAGCATAAAAAGGATAGAGGTATCAGGAAGAGGAACTTACTTTTGCCCGAATTGTCAAAGCTAAACCACAAGGTGATTTTTGTAAACCATGTTTAATCTGTACTTACGAATTTAAAGTAAAATGTTAAATTTACAGGAGGGTTATATGTTAAAGTATACATCTAAAGCTGGGGATTCAAGGCTTCCTTTTTTTGTCTGGATAGTTCTTCTGGGAACCTTGGTAGCGGTGGGAACGGGTTTGATGTCATTGGTTTACCCCTTACCGGCTATTGGTCTCAAAGGACTCAAAGGTCCTCTTTATCAGGAGAACGTGGAACTTCATTCCATCGATCCTGATAGTCTTCAGGGAAGGATAATCAAGGCGGTAGAGATGGTGAGTCCGGCTGTGGTCAGTGTTAGTACCGAAAAAGTGGTTGACCTTTCAGGTTTTAGAGAAAGAGAGAGGTCTTCCGGGGATCCCTTTGAAGAATTTGAAGATTTCTTCAAGCGTTTTTTCAAGGAGCGTTTTCCGGAAAGAGAATTTAAACAGAAAGGACTTGGCTCAGGGATGATCATAAACAAAGACGGTTTCATCTTAACTAATGAACACGTTATCCATGAAGTAGATAAGGACAAAATCAGAGTTACTCTGTCCGATGGTCGAAACTTAAAGGCAGAGATTGTAGAGACCGACAAAGAGTCAGATATAGCTGTGCTTAAGATTGAAGGAAACAACCTACCGGTGGTGACTTTAGGTGATTCCCACAGGGTTAAGGTAGGGCAGTGGGCTATTGCTCTGGGTAATCCCTATGGCTACGCGCTCTCTCAGCTTAATAAAAAATATGACCCCACCGTGACGGTGGGAGTGATTAGTGCCACGGGAAGAGCTATTCAAGCGGGACGTAAGGAGATAAGAACCTACAGCGATCTTATTCAGACCGATGCCTCCATCAACCCGGGAAATAGTGGCGGTCCTTTGGTCAACATCTGGGGAGAGGTCATCGGAATCAACGCTGCCATCCTCAGTCCTTCGGGAGGATCTATTGGTATAGGTTTCGCCATTCCTATTAACAAGGCCAAGCGCATCCTGGAAAGTATCGTTAAATATGGGAAGGTCGCCTGGCCCTGGATAGGGATCTATATGCAGGAGCTTACTCCCGAGCTTTCCCAGAAATTCGGAGTTGAAAAAGGAGTCTTAGTGGCCGATGTGATGAAGAAGAGTCCAGCTGAGACCTCAGGAATTCAAGCCGGGGATGTGGTAGAGAAAGTGAATGGAAAAGAAGTTAGCTCGCCGCTTGAGCTAAAAAATGAGGTTCTCAAGGCTGAAATTGGAAAGCCCATAACCTTGACTCTCATCCGACAGGGAAAAAAGATGGAGATTACCATCACTCCTACCGAGAGACCTGAGGAAATAAGTCCAGTAAAAGAAGAAGCGGTGGAGGAAAAACTTCTAGGAATAGCGGTTCGCGATCTTACTGCGGATTTGAGGCAAAAGTACGACATCAAAGAAGATGAAGAAGGGGTGGTGATTACCGAGGTAAAAGAAAACAGTCCAGCAGCTCGGGTGGGACTCAGCCCTGGAGATATGATAAAGGAGGTTAATCAACACCCGATTAAGGACTTGGATAATTTCAAAGCCGCTATGCAAAAGGTGGAACCGGGCGATGTGGTTCTTCTCCGAGTACGCCATGGAGTCTGGACCATGTTTGTTACCTTGCCAACACAAAGGTAAGCCTGACCGAGCTATGTGTAAATTTTAAGTAATGTGTGAGATTTTCTGATTTGTGCTTTAAGTTTAGGTACCGGAATTTCAATAATTTCTCTGAATAGTTATTTAAATAAACCACGGCAGACGAGACATCAGAAAAAAGAGGGGAGCAGGCCCGACTTGCTCGAGTGAAGCGAGAGTCGGCTTTGCCGATCGGGCCGTTGAGGGGGGATATTTCCCCCCTCAAATATCTTGCAGCCCATGGATAATTCATTAAAGAGATTAATAGAAAAGTATCTACACGAGAGTTGTGAGGAGCTTAAAAAAGTCGAGTTTTCCTCAAAACCCTTTCCTCCCATCTTTATCAATCGGCCAAAAAAGAAAGAATGGGGAGATCTTTCCACCAATCTCCCCTTTTCTTTATCCCAAGAGATGGGAAAATCTACTTCCAGGATCGGAAGACTGTTAACTTCTTACCTAAAGGAAAAAACCCTTTTCTCTCAAGTTGAATTCGTCCCCCCGGGTTTCATAAACTTTTCTATCTCTTCCCCTTTTTTTAATGAAGTTCTTAAAAAGATAGTTACTCAAAAAGAGGAATTTACGAGGTTCTCTTACGGAAAAGGTAAGAGGATTCAGGTAGAGTTTGTTTCAGCTAATCCTACCGGACCCCTTCATGTAGGACATGGAAGAGCGGTTGCCTTTGGGGATAGTCTAGCCTATATTCTCTCTAAGATTGGTTATGAGGTAGAGAGGGAGTATTATGTCAACGACGTAGGAGGCCAGATTGAAAGACTGTCTCGCTCTGTCTGGGCCCGTCTTCAGCAGCTAGAGGGAGAAGAGATTAGCTTTCCCGAAGATGGTTACCAGGGTGAGTATTTAATAGATATAGCTAAAGAAGCCAGGATCAAGATGGGGGATGCATTAAGTGAGGCTGGAAAAACTAAGCCTCAAATGATCTGTTTACTGGGTGAGTTCACCGTAAAGGAGATACTCAGGCAAATCAAAACCGATCTGGACCAATTTGGGGTACGATTTGATAGATGGTTCTTTGAATCGAGCCTTGATAAAGAAATTCCTAAGGTAATTTCTTTTATGAAGGATAGGGGCCATGTCTACGAAAAAGATGGAGCCCTCTGGTTTAAAACCTCCACTTTTTTACCGGGTGTGAAAGACCGGGTCTTAAGACGGCGCAGCGGGGAATATACCTATTTTGCCAGTGATATTGCCTATCATGCCCATAAATTTGGCCGAGGACTTGATCAAGTTATAGATATCTGGGGAGCTGATCATATTGGATATGTTCCTCGCATGAAAGCGGCGGTGGAAGCCTTAGGCTACTCCAAAGAAGCTCTCAAAATAATTATCTATCAACTGGTGACTTTGAAGCGTGGAGAAAAGAGAATCTCTGCCTCCACTCGTGAGGGAAAGTTTATCCCTTTAAGGAAAGTTTTGGAGGAAGTAGGAAAAGATGCCGCCCGCTTTTTTTTCCTTTCTCGTAGTTGCGACTCGCATCTCGACTTTGACTTAGAACTGGCTAAGAAACAGACTCCCGAGAATCCCGTTTTTTACATCCAATATGCTCACGCTCGTGTCTGCAGTATCCTGGAGAAGGCTAAAGATAAAGGGATAGAACTTAAGAAATTGGATGAAGTTAGGTTTGATTTATTGGCCTCTTCTGAGGAAAGAGAGCTAATGAAGGAACTAACTCTTCTCCCTGATGAAATAAAGGAGGCAGCGGAGAGCCTGGAGCCTCACCGACTTACCACTTATTTGATGGGATTGGCCACTCTCTTTCACCAGTTTTATACTCGTCACCGAGTAATAAGTGAGGATAGGGAGCTTACCTCTGCCCGTCTCCTTTTAATTAAGGCAGTCAAGATCGCTCTTAAAGATGCTCTTAACCTTTTAGGAATCACCGCCCCCCAGAAGATGTAACCCTCTCTTAATTTCCCACCCTTGACAAAATTTTCAAATATGATATAATATAATCAAAAATGAAAATAAAGAGTTAGTAATGAGAAAGACCTTTCCTTTAGAAAGAAAAGATCAAATTCTTGACTTGATTAGCCGAAAGGGAAGAATCACGGTTGATGAATTAATAGACGCCTTTAAGGTTAGCGGAGCTACCATAAGGCGAGACCTGGAATTTTTGGAACACCAGGGTCTAATCACCAGAGCTCATGGTGGCGCTATGAGCAAAAGTCGGGTAAGCCTTGAACCTGATTTTTTCGAAGAAAAAGAAAAATTTCTAGAGGAGAAAGAAAGAATTGGCCAAGAGGCTGCCAAGTTAATAGAAGAAGGAGAGGTAATATTTTTAGAGGCGAGCACCACTGTTCTCGAGCTAGCCAGAAATTTAAAGAACAGAAGAAACCTAACTGTGGTTACCAATTCTTTAGATATCGCCTGCGAACTAGAGGAAAGCAAAGGAATCAATCTAATTCTAACCGGGGGTAACTTAAAAAGAAGGACTCATGCTTTGATTGGTCCCTTGGCTGAGACGACACTCTCCCAGATGAGACTGGACAAAACATTTGTAGGGATCAGTGCCCTGGATATCTCTTATGGAATAACTATGGCCACTATAGAGGAGGCAAAGACGAGGAAAGACATTGCAAAAGCTTCCAATAAGGTGATAGTCCTATGCGATCATTCCAAATTTAGCAAGCAAAATTTCGCCTGTGTTGGCCCCTTGGAATCGATAGATATCTTGGTTACTGACAAAGGAATACCAGATGAGATGAGGAAAGAGATGGAGAGAAGAGGAGTAGAAGTAAGGACAGTATAAGGACTTGACAGTATCTTTCACATATGATAGAATTCGCTCACTAATGAAAAAAGGGAGGGTAAGATGAGTGTGGGAAAGGAAATGAGGATGTCGAGACTATTTAACCCCAAGAGCAAACGTATGGTTTTGGTGACCATGGACCATGGAATTTGCATAAATCCAATGAAAGAGATTAATAACCCCTCAAAAGTTGTTCAAAAAATAGTAGAGGGAGGTGCAAATGCCCTACTTCTAACTCCCGGTATTGCCAAATGTGCATATAAAAATTTATTAGGAAGTAATACGTCTTTAATGATGCGTATCGATGGAACAGCCACCTCCATAGGACCGGATTTAACAAATGATGAGCTTATATACTCAGTGGAAGGAGCGCTCCGTATGGGAGCAGATGCAGTAGCCACATTTGGTGTTATTGGTGTTCCCCGAGAAGCACAGCTTTCCAGAAAAAATGGCAAGGTAAGTGAGGATTGCGATATGTGGGGTATGCCTCTTATGATTGAAATGATACCTGAGGAGATACTCCGGCATCAATTTGCTGATAAGGCAGAGCGTAGGTGGCCATCGGATCCTGAGGTAGTGAAACATTCTGCTCGAGTAGCTGCAGAGCTGGGAGCAGATATTGTAAAGGGATACTATACCGGTGATAAAGACACATTTAGGGAGGTGATAGAATACTGTCCTGTTCCCTATGTTGTTCTAAGCGGTCCTGTTTCAAATGACCCAAAACTTCTATTGAGATTGGTCCGTGACGCCATAGATTGTGGTGCGGCAGGGGTATCCATGGGAAGAAATGTATGGACTGACAAAAACCCAGCTTCTCTTGTCCGTGCTATCTGCCAGATTGTCCATGAAAATGTCTCTTTGGAGGAGGCACTTAAAGAATTAGCTAACTAAATCCTCCACTAGGAAAAGTTAAATTTTCTTTCAAAAAAATGAAAACTGCTTTTTTTTATGGTAAGGAAGACATCAGGATACACGAGATCAATATTCCTAAAATAAAAGAAGATGAAATTTTAATAAGAGTAAGGGTGTGTGGAATTTGTGGCTCAGATGTTCGTAGTTACTATAAAGGGGTTGAAGGAAGATATAAAATTCCACTGATTTTAGGACACGAGGTCTCTGGCCAGGTGTTTAAAATAGGAGGAAAGATTGATAATTTTGCAATAGGCAATCGGGTGGCAGTAGCTCCCATTTATGGATGTGGTAAATGTGACTTTTGCCTTTCTGGTCAGGAGAATCTTTGTAAGGATGTAATGGTCTTTGGCTGTAATCTTGACGGTGCATTTGCTGAATATATGAAGATACCGGCACAGGCTATTCAAAGGGGAGCTCTGGTGAAAATTCCTGATGAGCTATCAGATGAGGAAGCAGCATTGATTGAGCCTTTTAGCTGTTGCTTACACGGAGTACTTAGAGCCAATATCAGGCCGGGAGACACTGTTTTGGTAATTGGTGCCGGACCAATAGGGCTTGCCCATACGAAGCTTTTGAGACTTCTAGGGACTAGTTACATAATTGCCAGTGATGTGGTTGATTCCAGATTGGAGGTAGCAAAAAAATTTGGTGCCGATATGACAATTAATCCACAAAGGGAAGACTCTCTTACGAAGATAAAGGAATTGACCGAAAACAAAGGTGTTGATGCTGTCATTGTGGCCGTCGGAAACCCGGAGGCTATTACGCAGGGATTGAAAATGGTTAGACGAGGTGGGACGGTAGTTTTATTCGGGGGATGTCCTTCCAACACCGTAGTCCAAGTGGATCCTAACCTTATCCACTATTCTGATATAGCAGTGGTTGGAAGCATAGATGCTACCATCGATGAATTTCGTAGAACAGTCTCGCTTGTATCTATCGCAGAGGTAAAACCCTTCATAACACATCGCTTTCCCCTTGAATCAATTAAAGATGCTATGGAGATGTCGAAGAGTAGAGAGGCACTTAAAGTTGCGATTAAATTCTAGTAAAAAGGCCTTATGCGGAGGTGAAGCTGTTTTGTTAAAAGGTGATTTGTCTAGGGATAAACGAAATGAAAATTAAGGAGGAGAAATGTCAGTCGTAACAAAACTGGATTTGAAGGAGCTAGAAGAGGGAAGGAAATATTTAATGTCGGGCTCGGTGGGACACGCTTTACCACTCCTGCTGGTGAATGGGAAAGGGGCTGTGGTAAAAGACATAAGTGGCAAGGAGTATATCGACTGTACTTCACAGGCCTGGACCTATAATGTTGGATTCAGCCACCCAAAGGTAATAAAAGCCGCTATTGAGCAGATTAAACAACTCAGTCACTGTAGGACCAGTTTTGAAACCATTCCTAAATTGAGACTTTTAAAAAAACTGGGAGAACTTGCCCCGGGAAGATTAAAGAAGATAAGCTTTTGTTTGCATGGGTCTGTAGCCAATGAGGGAGCCTTGAAGCTTGCTATGATTAATAAACCCGACGCCCAAAAATTTCTCACTCTCTATGATAATTATTCCGGACGAACTCTAGCTACTATTGCCGCAACCTGGCCTTATCACCCCATCTCAAGAAGATTTTCGCCATTCATGCACAATTTCATAAGGGTTCCCAATGCTTACTGCTACCGCTGTCCCTTCAAAGTGGAATATCCTGGTTGTGATCTTTTATGTGCTGAATTTATAAAGACTACCCTAGAAAAAGGAGCTGAACCTGTAGCAGCTCTTATAATGGAGCCATTCCAGGCATCAGGGGGAATGATTGAGTTTCCCGAAGGATACTTAAAAAGGGTGAGAGAAATCTGTGATGAGTGCGGGATCTTATTGATCTATGATGAGATTCAAACAGCTTTTGGGAGACTGGGGGAGATGTTTGCTGCCGAACTTTACGATGTTCTTCCCGACATCCTCACTTTTGGCAAAGCCATCGCCGGTGGATTTCCCCTGGCCGGGGTAATGCTGAGAGAGGATCTTAAACCTTATGATCCTGCCGTTCACTCCTTTACCTTCTCTCATTTTCCTGTCTCTTTAGCAGCCGCCTGTGCCACTCTCGATGTTTTAAAAGAAGAAAACCTTTTGGAGTGCGCCAGAAAGACGGGTGACTACATTATCAAGCGACTTCTGGAAATGAAGGAAAAGTATGAGCTTATCGGTGATGTACGGGGGCGGGGCCTGATGATTGGTATTGAGTTAGTGAGGAATAAGAAAACCAAGGAGCCTGCTTATGAGGAAGTATTAAGATTCGAAAAAGAAGCTCTGAAGCGAGGAGTCATTTTTGGAGTGAGCAAATTTTTAGGAATGGGGAATGTGGTTAAAATTAAGCCTCCACTAGTAATTAATGAGGAGGAAGTGGAGAGAGTCTTGCAGGTCTTTGAAGATCTAGCCAAATCTTTAACACCAAGGTAATTGAGGAGGGAAGATTGGCGGAGAGAGTTAGAAAAACAATGGAAGAAATGGCATTAAATGCTATTGAAATTTCTAAAAATCTATCAGACCAAGATGCCAGGATCATGGAAGATCTTCTCCTTAAGGCAGGGAAAATATACACAATGGGGGTGGGTCATTCAGGACTAGTGGGTAAAATCTTTGCTATGAAACTGATGCATTTAGGTCTTGCTTCTTATGTGGTAGGTGATGTGACTACCCCTGGTTTAAGGAAGAGAGATGTAGTAGTAGCAATTTCTCAGTCAGGCGAAACTACCTCAGTGGTAGCTCTTTCAAAAAAGGCAAAAAAACTAGGGGGAAAAGTGATAGCGATTACCGCGTGTCCTCGGTCTAGCCTGGGTGGGATAGCCGATCACATAGTAAAGATTGAAGCTAAAGTTCCTGGTAAGAAATTTCCGACTTTATCGACGCTCGGGGATGAAGAACATGCTAATCTCTCTGGAGCCCTTTTCGGGATCAATTCATTCCTCTTTTTTTATGGACTGATTTGTGACTTGGTATTACGCGCTAAACAGACTCCCGGCCAAATTGACTCCCGGCATGCAAATATCGAATAAATAAAAATAAGATGGAGATAAACTGATGAGTGGAAAAGAGATAAGACTAGCAAAGTTATTTAGCAGGGGAAGACCGGTGGTGGTAGCCTTGGATCATGGTGGATACATGGGTCCCATAAAAGGGATTGAAAATTTACCAGAAACGATAAATTTATATAAGAAGGCTGACGCCATTCTTTTGAATCCCAATATGGTGAGGTATTGTGGCAAGTTCTTTGCCTCTTATGACTCACCTCTTTGCATTATCAGGATCAATTGGGCCAGTCACTACTGCGAAGGATTTAAAGAGGGTTACGGCAAGAAGATGAGTACAGTTAAACGGGCAGTAGCTCTGGGAGCCAATATGGT
>NJBP01000054.1 GCA_005223085.1 Candidatus Aerophobetes bacterium Ae_b3b
TTCTGCAGCCAACCGGGCAGAATAGTAATAGGAAAGAATACCCCCCCAAAAAGAGTGGAGAAACTGCCAATCAACCAATTTAAAGGGTTTCCCCGTTTAAAAACCATAATGAAGCTGGCCGATATAATACCCAGGCTGCTAAAGGCAAGGATAGTTAAAATGAGAACCAGGAAGGCCGCCGGGATATTGGGTCTAATCATGCTTACGCCGAAGAAAAATACCCCAAGCAAAATATAAGCCAAAACTCTGATAGAAGTTAAAAGAAACTGCCAGATTGAAGAAAAGAGGATAATACTATGAACCCTGGTGGGAGTGACCAGCATAGCTTCAAGAGTTCCCAGCATCTGTCCTTCCCGAATGGTGCCGGCAAAGCTACCCAGGCCAACTCCCAGGTAGTCGGAGAAGGCAATCCCGATCAAGACAAAAGAAAAGTAGTCCCCCCCATAGGACTCAAGATAGGGAACAGCTGCCTTGCCAAATAACTTAGCAATGAAGTAAAAAGTTACCACGGAAAAGAAAATGCCAAAGAACTGAAAGAAAAAGGAAAGACGGTAACTGGCAGTGATAGAGAAATCCCTTTTGATGAAAGCGAGGATTTTCTGCCACATCATGGAAGCACTCCTCATCTAGAATAAATGATGTTTTTAAACATCGGCACCCTTCCTCTTAACTACTTCGGCAAAGATATCTTCCAGGGGAACTTCAAAATGGCTGCAATCAAGGATCTTGGCCCCGGAGCTGACTAAAGTCTCAATGACCAAGGGTAAAGCGGCCTCGTGCTCAAGAAGGCCGATTTCCAGGATGCAAACCGAAGAATTGGCCGGGTCAGGCCGGGACGAGAGGTGAGCTACCTTCTTCTTCCTACCTATTTTTTCTAGAACCTCAGCCGATAAAGCTCGAACTTTCAAGATATATCTATCCTCTTTACTCACAGTCCTCCTGATCTCGGAAGGTGTTCCCAGGGAAAGAATCTTCCCCCGGTCAATAATGGCCAGACGATCGCAGATTTGCTGGGCTTCCTCAAGATTATGGGTAGCTAAAAACACAGTTTTTCCTTGCTCTTTCACTAATTTTTCTTGAATGAACTTCCTGATATTTCGAGCGGCAACAGGATCTAAACTTCTAGTAGGCTCATCAATAAAGAGGATTTGAGGATCGTTAATTAGTCCCCGAGCCAGGGCAAGCTCCTGTTTAATCCCTGTGGAATAGGTATAAAAGAGATCATCCACCTTCTCCTGAAGCTCGAGAATCTCCAATATCGAATTGATTCTCTTCTGGATCTGAAAAGGTGACATATTGTGGAGGGTGGCAAAAAACTGAAGATTGCGTCTTCCGGAAAGCCTCCAGTAGAAACTCCGCTCCTCACCAGTTACCAGACCAATGGACCGCTTAATGTTCTCTTCCTCATGGAAAATATTGTAGCCGTTCACCCAGGCCTCTCCTTCATCGGGCAAAATCAAGGTAGAGAGTAACTTAATAAGAGTGGTCTTACCTGCTCCGTTGGGACCGAGGATACCAAAAAGTTCACCTTCTTCAACCTGAAGGTTTACTCCGTTTAGGGCAGTGATGGTCTCCATCCGAAAAGGGTGACGAGCGATTTGTCTTAATTTTCTTCTACGGGGAAATCTTTTAATTAGTCCTACAGTTTCGATAGCATAGGCCATCAGCTACCTCGCTACATCGAAGGGGAATAGTTTTACTCTTATTTTTGATCCTTGAGATTTATGCAAATTGTGATGCTTTAAAATTATAGCGAACCACTGCCGCCTGTCAATTTAAGCTTGAGGTCAGCTCTGTTCAAAATACGTCGTCCATGGGTGGAACTGAACATGCCCGATGAGACAAAAGAGTCTATTGGCAAACTCTATTCGGGTAGAAAAATTAGGTGAAATCTGGATATTGCATGTCTGGCTTTGGCAGTGAAAAATTTACCCCCCTCGATCTTTCTCTTTAGCTTCTCCTTCCCATCAGTAAACATTGGTACAAAAATTGCTATTTTGAGGATAGGAATTTCAACAATTTCTCTGGATCATTATCAAGTAAACCTCGGCAGACAAGATATCAGAAAAAAGAGGGGAGCAGGCCCTCTCTTGCCCTGAGCGAAGCGAGAGTCGGAGCTTTAGGGACCCCCCGCTGACTGCCTGGTTATTTTTTACCGGAGTAAATAATGCAAAGGTTGGGTCAAAAAGGTAGTTCTATACCCGAGCAAGAGTTCGAGCGCAGCGACATAGTTCCCAGAATCAGACAGGGCACGAAAATTAGAATGATTGCCCTGATAATTTTTTTCAGCATTGTTTGCTTTGCTAAGTGGGGACTGGGCCTACCCTTACCCAATAATATCCTGGTGCTCACCATCGTCTGGCTGGTAGCTGGGGGTCTTTATGGTTTCTTGGTCAGAAGAGAAGCAAAGGTAAAGAGCATCAGGACCATGTATTCGAGGTACTTTCTCCTGGAGATGCTGATCCTCACCTTTATCCTCTATTTTTTGGGATTAGGCGGATGGATGGGCGCTATCTTCTATATCTTTCCCATTATTTATGCTAATACGATTCTGCATAAAAAAGAGGGAAGAATCATTACTTTAGTTGCTGTTCTTTTTTACCTCCTTCCCGTTTTTCTCGATTATTATCAGGTGGTAAGCCGGCGCCGTATATTAGCCACCTTCGACCTGGGCCCTTATCATGACACTGCTTTTGTTCCCATCACCAACTTAATTGTCCTCTGGGTGTTTCTTTTTGTGGGCTACACCAGCTCTGTCTTTGCCGAGATGGTGCGGTAGAAAAATCGAAAATTGCTAGAGCGTACCAGGGAGCTGGAAGAAATTCAGGAAAAGCTCGTACAAAAGGAAAGGCTAGCAGCCATGGGAGAGATGGCAGCAGGATTGGCTCATGAGATAAGAAATCCACTGTCTGTTATCAGGAACTCAATCTACTTTCTCCAGACAGTACTTTCCGGTAAAGAAAAGATAAAAGTTGAAAAACATCTAAAGATTATTGACCAAGAAATAGACGAGACAGCCTCTATCATAGAAGAGCTTCTTAACTTCACCAGAGAAGTAAAACCCGAACTTTCCTGGACTAAGATTGATGATCTAATTAAAGAAAGCCTGAAAAGCCTTCCCATTCCGCGGAAGATCCGACTAGCCAAGAAACTGGGTAAAGATGTCCCCCGGATAAGATTGGACAAGGTTCAGATGAGGCAGGCTTTGAAGAATCTCATCACGAATGCTGTTCAAGCTATGCCTCAAGGAGGTGATCTTAAGATAGGTGTCAAGGTAAACAAACGGCATCTAGTCATCAGTGTTTCTGACACCGGGGAAGGAATCTCCGAGAAGAATTTGGAGAAGGTATTCCAGCCTTTGTTCACTACCAGAGCAAGGGGTATAGGTCTAGGTCTTGCCATAACGAAGAGATTGATTGAGGCTAATCAAGGAGAAATAGAAGTAGAAAGTAGAGAAGGAGAAGGTGCCACCTTTTATCTCAAGTTACCTCTTCCTTCTGAGCAAATTCAGCGAGGTAAGTCAAATTGACCAAAGTTCTCATAGTAGATGACGATACCACCGGAGTAGAGACCCTCTCCAATGTTTTGGAGATAAAGGGATACCGGGTAGATGCTGCCTATGGGGGGATGGAGGCCTTAGAAAAGATAGGGAGAACCAACTTTGATTTTGTTCTTCTAGACTTGAAGCTACCCGATATAAATGGAGTCGAGACTTTCAGGAAGATTAAGAAAGTTAAGGATGGACTAAAAGTGGTAATAATGACCGCCTATTCTTTACCCCATCTCATTCAGGAAGCCAGAAAAGAAGGTGCCTTAGCTATTCTAACCAAACCTTTAAATATAGATGAGCTACTGTCTTTGCTCAAATAAAAGAAAATTTTTAAAAAAACTTTCATAATTAATGCTTTTGGTAATTATCTCTCAGCAGAGTCGAGTTTCAATATCAGGTCAACTGCTGCGGATAAATCTGAGACGATATAGTCTGGACGGGTTTTGTCCCTCGGTAGATTCTTTACGCTGCCAGCCTTCTTGTCATCCTTGACCATCATAGTGGTGCATCCCACATAGCGGCCTGCTTCCACATCGCTAAGGTTGTCTCCCACGAGATACGAGCTTTTAAGATCGAGAGCAAAATCCCTGGCTGCTTTCAGCAAAAGTCCAGGCTTTGGCTTTCTACAGTTGCAATCATCCTCAGGTCTATGGGGACAGTAATAAACCTTCTCGATCTTTCCCCCTGCTTGATGCACACCCCTCATCATTCTCTGATGGATATCCTCCACCGAGAGCCGGGATACAAGACCTCTACCTACCGCAGACTGGTTGGTTATCACAATCACCGTACGATGATTGCCACTTAAACGCTTCAGTGCCTTCCTCGCCCCCGGAATCCAAACAAACTCATCCCAGGACTTGACGTAATCATCCCTATCTTTGCAGATTATCCCATCTCGATCGAGAAAGACAGCTTTAGTCACAAAATCATCCTGTTTTCCCGGTAAGCCTGGAGCAAAATATTCTTGGTTTTCTCAATCTCTGAGTAAGGTAGTTTATCGAACGTTCCTTTTAATTCTGTCAGATGGTCTTCAATGAAGCTCATTTATACCCTTTCCTTTTTATAAACTAGAGGTTTTCAGCTTAAGATAATTGTTAGCTTTCTCTTCAGAATATCAATCTCTATCTGGCAGGCTTCCTCTGCCAGTCTCCGGCTGGTTGAGACTGGGCCTGATACAGATGAAAAGCAATAGTCAAAACCAAGTTCCAGGTCAAAGAACGTCCACCGTTCCAACTCGATTGATCAAATCCTACCTGTTTGTCCATTACCTAAATGGATTGATAAACTTCATTCCTTCTATTTCAAGATTACGCTGAAAATCCTCTGTATAGATCCTAATCACGTTCGCCTCTTTAGCGGCAACAAATATCATAGCATCCCAGAAGTGTAAGTCATATTTATTTGCTGCTTCAATACTTGATAACAGAGTGTCTCTTCTCAGCCCTATAACCTCCCAGGAAGAAAGATAATCTTCTATAATCGCCTTAGCCTCATTTTAGCTGATCGGTCTTTCGACCTTTTGAGTAACAACTATATAGAATTCCGATAGAACCTGTATGCTTAGGACCCCTGCTTGACTGCTCCAGAGATGCTTGAGGAGTTTCGAAGCCTTAGGGTGTTTTTTTTTCGCTCGAATCATAGGCATAAACTAAGATATTCGTGTCCAGAAAGAACTTATCTCTCATGTAGCTCTTCTTTGCTTTGGGATATGATCCTTCCCATGTCAAAGCCACTCCTTATCAACCTCAATTGCCTTTCTTTAGCTTGTTGGTGATCCTCCTCAAATATCACCGCTACCCTGGTTCCGTCTTTAGCTTCTACCTTTTCCAATAATTTAATAACCTGACCTTGCAGTATTCCTTTAACTTTCTTCACCTATTCTCCTTTCATTAATTTCTTGTAAATTCACTGATAGCAGTCTATTGGTCTGTTGTCAAGAAGTCTAATGTCCGAAGTCCTAGGTCCGAAGTCGGAGGTCAAAAACAAAGGCGAAGTCAACAATTCTTACACCAGTGAGCTAAGCCAATTAAAGTTCCCGGGCAACAGGGCGGACTGTCCACAAGTTGGACTTTTTCTTAGGTTTTGACTAACTCACGATAAGAAATAACCGGTATTTTAACACTTTCTTTTGCTTTTTCAGCCTGCATTGTGCCTTTGTCCATTGCTTCAACAATATCAGGAGCGAAATACACTTCACCACACTGTCTGCAAACTTCGGCGGGAATACCTTCAAAAAGAATAATCTTATCGCCCCATTGATGAATGTGTCGAATTTCCTTCGTTACTATCTCACCTTTACAAAAATAGCATCTTTTCATAGCTATCCTTCCTTCCGTATCCGCCAGTCGATCCATCTATCTGGATCTGGCCGATAAATGGTAACAATGATCAACATAGTTGGATCTTTCATCCCACAAAGGATGTGAATCGGCTGTTCTTGAGCAGTAAAACCCAAAATTAAACTACTTGGACCTCTGGGGTCATTGGGATAATCTTCAATGACTTTACTCTTCGAAGAAAGTAAAGCTGTTTCTATTTCTGCCAGTGTAATTTGGTCGGCATCCCTTTCGTTTTCAGCATGAAGCGTTAAACGATACTTTCTTTCTTTGACTAAAGATCGTATTTGCTCAATATTCACTTATTCCTCGAAACCGGTCTGCATTTGTAATTTCATTTGTGTTATGAAAGGAACTCTACCGTTATTCTATATACATCCTGATCGATGAATAATTTCATTCCGCGATATGTACTTCTTCCGATTTGACTATTTCAGTCGCATATTTTACGCAGGCCTGCACATCTTCTATCGTTAGATCAGGATAATATTTATCTATAATCTCCTGAAAACTAATTCCTGCCTGAACAAGTTCAAGGACACAATATACGGGAATACGCGTGCCGGCAATACAGGGTTGACCAAAATGCACCTTATTATCAACAACAATGCGTTCCTTTTCCATTCTTCACCACTCCTTTCAGGATTTATTGTTTTTACTATACCCAAAAATAATATTATCACAAAACATCCATAATTACAACCCGAACAGTTAAACCAACCCGATTAGCTTTAGCATATAGTTCATAGCTCTTAGTTTTCTGATTTTTTTCTACTGTCCCTCTAATCCTTTTAATCCTCTAACTTGGTTTGAAAGAAAAAACAGGCGAGAAGAAAACATTAGATTCACTTATTCTGGTGTGATAATAGAAATCTTTTGTGCATACATAAATTATCTCAGGGGAGTATTCGCTTATAAAGGACCTGATACTCCTTGAAATTTTGGGCCCTCTAAAAGAACGATACTTAACTTCATATGCTCTCAAGGTTTTACCTCGCAAAACAAAGTTCATTTCGGCTCCAGCCTTCGTCCTCCAATAGTATATTTCATCAAGAAGATCTTTGCCCATTAGAAGCATTGAAAATACAGAGTTTTCTACTAATTCCCCGGAACCACTCCTTGCCTCCAAAGGATTCAAGTCACCCATAACTACATTTCTGATTCCCGTATCTGTAAAATATAGTTTAGGCATTTTAGCAACTTCCTTCACTCTATTTGTATAAAACGGACTAATTAATTTTATGACGAAGGCACTTTCAAGAATAAAAAGGTATCGCTCAAGAGTACGCCGTGATATTCCACAAATGCTGGTGAGATTGGAAAAATTTAATGCCTTAGCTATTAAAGAGGCAAGTAATTTAAGTAACTTATTAAAGGCATAAGGGTTGTCTATACGGAAAAGGTCCTTAATATCTTTTTTGATATAAGAGCTCACTACATCCTTTAGGTATCCAATTTTCTCCTCTTTGGACTGTAGAAGCGAAACCTTCGGCAGACCACCAAATACTACATACTCTTCAAAAAAACGGGAAAAATCGCTTTTAAAGAAGCGAGCTTTTTCCCAGTTGGCTGTATTCCAAAAATCTGCAAGTTCTTTTCTGCCTCTGAATTCGAGAAATTCGCCAAAATCGAGCGGATGAATATTAAACACAATCTTTCTTCCTGCTAAGGAGTCTTTAAATTTACTCCTTATAGCAAAAGATGATGAACCACCTACAACCGCTTTAATCTCCTTATGATGGTCCACAAGAAGCTTTAAGAAGTTACTCGGATTTTCCATATATTGAATCTCATCAAGAAAGACAAAACATCTTTCCTTTAAGTTCGCTCCGTTTGCCTCAAGAAAGGCAATGAACTCATCAATACCCCTATTTACTATCTCTAAGAGGCTCATATCCTCAAGGTCAAAGTAAAATACCCTATTTTTTTCTACTCTCTTCACATTGAGAAGCTTATCCATCAACAGCTGCATTATACTGGTCTTACCTACCTGCCTGGCTCCCAGAAGAACAACCAACCTCTCATCTTTTAGAAGTCTGGTGAGAATATTCTCTGTAACTCTTCGTGGCTTTAGTCTCATATCACCTCTCTTTTCGTAAATAATCATTCTACTTTATTGAGGTTATTTTAGTATATCCTTTACAATTTGTCAAGGATCAAGTCTAGCCCGCCCTTAGTTTGTTGAGTTTATCAGGTTTAATCCTTTAACCCTTTAATCCTTGAGCTATGAACTTTGTTTTGGTTTTGCCATGAGCTATGAGCTATCAGCTATGAGCTAACTTGAGTCATGAGCCATGAATTTTGTAAGGTAAGCTCATTTTCTCCACTCACCACCCAGAGCCCAACAAAGTAAGGATAACTTACCAGGTAGGTCTTAAAAGGAAATATCTCCCTTGGTTGGCACACTTAGTCTTCCTTGTCTTGCCATTTTTGAAGAAGATCTAATTCTTTACAGAAGCGCTATAGGTGAACTGAAGAAAGATCAAAAATAGGTATTTTGATTTTTTTCTGAGGGGTCTGTTTGTCCCAGATAATCTTTTGTAATCGTTCTACAGCTTCGGGATCAAATAATTTCTCGCCGCACTGCTGACAAACTTTTGCAGGAACATTTTCCACAATAATCCAGTGACCTTCATAGAAAAGAGTATAACTGATTAATTTCTTTTCAACTCTTCCTCCACATAAATCGCACCTCATATTTATCGCCTCCTCTTTTTGAAATCTATCCATTCTTCTACATCAGGTTCGTACACCGTAATAATCTTAATCTTTGGTCTGGTGGGATACGAACACTGAACATGCAAAGGCCTTTCTAAACTAGTTTTTCCATAAATAAGACAACTTGGGCCAAATTTATCTTCAGGATAATCTTCGATCATCTCACCATTCTCAATCGCCTCTAAAATTTCCTTACGAGTAATATATCTTAAAATACTTTGATCAACAGCATGGAGACTATATTCATAACGATTTTCCCTAAATGCTTTCCTTATCTTCTTAATCATTTTTTAAATATATCTCATTTTACCTAGAGGTCAATCTTTCACGTCAAGAAAATCAACCATAGAATCCCCCTTCCTTTTTATTTAATACAAGCGGATATTACACGTAACATAGCTTAACTCAAGAGAAAATCAAGTATTGCATATTCTCCTATATGAGCGAGATTCTTTGTGGATGAAATTCAAAAATCAAGACCTGACCCTAAAGCCTCCTGAGTATTAGTGGGCACGGGTAAATTGACAAAATTTTTAAAGTTTGATAAAGTACATTTTGTCTTTTAGAAAACGGGCATAAGAACAATATGTTGGTAGGGGTGATTTCAATGGATGAAACCGCCAGATGGTTTAGGAGAGTAAATTTGAGAAAATATGAGGATAAGTATATCTCTATTGTGAATAAAGTCTACGCTTATTCAACACCTTTGTTTTGCCCAAAAAACTAAAAGGAGATAACAAAGATGAAATTTATCCGCATCACTGTTGAAGCAAACAAAATGGGCGGAGTGCCCTGTATCCGGGGATTGCGCATCCCGGTAGCGACGGTAGTAGGAATGGTAGCTGACGGGATGAGCGAGAAGGAGATATTGAAGGCATTTCCCGACCTTGAGCCCGAAGATATTCGCCAGGCCTTACATTATGCCGCCGAGGCCGTAAGAGAACGAGAAATCCCGCTGGTGAGTGCCTCGTGAGGTTCTTGATAGACAACGTTCTTTCGCCTGTTGTTGCTGAAGGACTAAGGCAAGCTGGATATGATACGGTACATGTGCGAGACTATAGGATGCAATCTGCTCCGGATACCGAAATATTTGAGAGAGCCTTCATTGAAGACCGCATTATAGTTTCAGCAGATACCGACTTTGGCACGCTGTTGGCATTGCGACATGAAAAGAAGCCTTCGGTGATTCTGTTGCGTCATCCACAGAAACGACCCAAATCGCAGTTGGCTCTCCTTCTCGCTAACCTGACGAATATTCGTGAAGTACTAGAGCAGAGAAGCATAATAGTATTTGAGGCAACGCGTATCCGAGTGCGATCACTACCAATTCTCCAATCCTAAGAGGAATTCCATGTAAAAAATAGTCTCGTCCCCATTTTCTTTGCTATCACCTTTTGATAGAGACCGTACTTAATACAGCCCCACCTTCATTTAACCTGTAAAAGCCTTTAAAGTCGGTTCCACCACCAAAGAAGCTAATCCTTAGCGGTGTCTGGGTGATTATCATCTCTATCCTGACTCAAGTTTGACAGTTGTAAAATATAAGTTCTTTATTCATCGTAATTTCAGCGATTAAAAATGAGGCGTACCACTAGGTTTACCTTTTGATCTTTGACAAAAAGCCTAATGTTAAAGTTCCTGTACTCGAGGAGGAACCTGAACTCCTACAGCTCGAAATGCCTTATGGGCAAGTCCTTGAAGTTCAGTCCTCACAAGATATGCTTTATCTTTGACAAAGAGCTTTATGGCCTTTACGCGACGGATATCCCTGATCACTTTCCAGACACTCTCTTTGACTCCTATTTCAGAGAGCTTTCTTTGTAAGGTAACAGTGAGAAGAAAGGCTAAAAAACAGATAAAGATGTGTCCCCTCACTCGAGAAGGAGTCCAGTGAAAGATGGGTCTTATCTTGAAGATGTCCTTTATGTCCCTGAAGGCATGCTCTATCATCCAAAGGTTCTTGTAGGCTCGTGCGACCTCCTCTGAGGAAAGATCAGTACTCGTCTGAAGTACATACTTTCCATCGTAGCGAGCCTCTTTCTGGATTCTCTCTTTGTTAAGGATTATTCTTTTAGCTTCTATCCTTAAGAATCTCTTAGCATCTCCGGTTAAAACTCTAGCGAGAGAACCAGTGTGGATCTTCTCCTCTAAGTTTTTGATAATCGTCTCCCGCTCTTGTCTGTCCCTCTCTTTCTCCTCTGGATTGGAGCAGATGATGTAGCGCACATCACCAAGGATAGCTTCCTTTACCTTAAGGTTATCTTCCACCTTCCTGTAGCGGCCCGGTGTAGATAAGACATGATCCCGTACCCTCTTAAATCCTCTCATCTTCACTCCTACGATGTACTCATAGCCTTCTTTCTCAATGAGTGAAAGGTTCTTCTCTCCTGCCATACCCCTGTCGGCAACGAAGATGACCCGTCCTATCTTGAACCGCCTGGATAGAGTAGCTAAATCTGTCTTGAGAGTCTTCGAATCATACATGTTTCCGGGAAAGATCTCACATCCTATAGGGATACCCTCACCTGTCATTAAGATACCGATGATAACCTGGTTTGTATCAGGGCGATGATCTCGTGAGAAACCTTTTACTGCAAGGCTCTCGGGTCCTTCTCCTTCAAAGTAGATACTGGTGGTGTCATAAAAGACAACATTGAGCTTTAGGTTGAATAAGTTCTTTACCCTTTCAAATAAGTCCTTTTCAATTTTTTCCTTGTGCTCATCCAGAAAATCGAGTGAGCGGTAAAGGTGTTGGAGCTGTAAGCACTCAAGGCGAGGATCATATACCTCATCCAGCCACTCGTATACCCTTAGCTTACTGGAAGGAGTAAGAACCCTATTTAGGAGCATGGCAAAGATTGCTTCCTTTACAGGGAAGATGTGGTTATGATGAGAAAGATAAGCATCCAGGATGTCCTCAAGACCTAAGAGCTTAAAGAGTCTTTTGAAAATAAGAGGTGCTCCGTAGTCCTTATCGTCCTTAGCTAAAAGATCCTTACTTATCTCAACGACCTCTAGTTTCTCACTGAACTTACTAAGACCCCTAATGAGGGTGTCCATGCCTCCCCTTTTAAGATCCTTGAGACGGCCCAGAGTGCAGATAACCCTCTGGTGGGGCTTGCCATTCTCCCATACACTTTTGGCGATTTGGAGATATATCCTCTTTGATCCATCTTTGTTCACAAATGTTTTTGTTCTCACAAACATGGCAAGAGCAATATACCATACTCTGTTTTATTTGTCAAGGAACAAACCAATGAAATGTGGCATTAGGATTTACAAATTTGAAAAACTAACTCCCCATTTTATGAGGGTTTCAGCGATCAAAATGCCCGTTTTTTAGCTTTGACTGTCAAAGTCGAGCCATAATTTTTGTTATCTGAATCATCAGAATTAGAAAAATTCTGATGCTACCAAAAAGAGATTGGTTTTAATAGGGAGATGAGCAAATTTTGTGCCACATCTCTTAAAAGGACGGGGAGCTTTAGCAAGTTAAGGAAAAACCTTTCGGGGCTGGGGAAATCTTTGTAGAAGCGCAGAGTGTTTAATATCTGTCATCGGGTCTAAGCTGAAGTTGAATAGCAGAAACTAATCCTAGGTTCCTCATTTACTGTTCAAAATCCGACATGCCAACCTGCGTCAAAAGAAATTCTGAACACTATTTGGCTAATTTATGCTTTTTTATTTTACTATAAAGGGTAGTGCGGGAAATCTCCAAGATCTGGGCAGCTTTACTCAGATTCCAGTGAGTTTCCTCTAGAACAGCGGCCAAAAGACTCCTTTCCACCTCCCGCAAGGTTTTTGAACCGACGGAAAAGCTTACCTTGCCCAAAGAGGAAAGACTTCGGAAAGGAAGAGAGAGGTCTTCTTCTTCGATTGAGGGACCCTTGGCTAGGATGACTGCCCTCTCCAGGGTATTTTCCAGCTCCCTTACATTTCCTGGCCAGGGGTAAGAGATAAGGCGACCGAGAGCCTCTTTGCCAATTCCTTCCACGTGTCTATTGACTGTTCTATATTTTTTCAAGATATATTGTGCCAGAAGCGGTATATCTTCTTTTCTCTCTCTTAAAGGAGGAAGATCAAAGCTGACCACATTAAGCCGATAAAACAGATCCTCCCGAAATCTTTTTTCTTTTATAGCCTGGAGAAGGTTTTGATTGGTAGCGGCAATGATTCTCACATCAACTTTAATGGTCTCTTCTCCCCCCACCCTTTCAAATTCACCTTCTTGCAAGACCCTTAGAAGTTTTGCCTGAGTGGTGAGAGGAATATCTCCAATCTCATCTAAAAATAAGGTTCCCCCATCGGCCAGCTCAAATCTACCCCTTCTCTGAATATAAGCATCGGTAAAGGCTCCTCTTTCATGACCGAACAACTCACTCTCCAGTACTCCTTCGGCCAGGGCAGCACAATTCACCGTAACAAATAAGTTTCTTTTGCGAGGGCTCCCCTGGTGAATGGCCCGGGCTACCAGTTCCTTGCCGGTTCCAGTTTCCCCGGTGACTAAAACAGTAGCCTCGGTCCTGGCTACCTGCTTTATCAGATCCTTTAACCTGCGCATTTCCTGGCTCTGGGTGATAATCTCTCCTTTTTTCTCTAGTTCGGCCCGCAGGAATCTATTTTCCTCCCTGAGGTT
>NJBP01000055.1 GCA_005223085.1 Candidatus Aerophobetes bacterium Ae_b3b
ACAGGAAAAAAGGTTCTAGTCGAAGAAATAAAATGAGAATAATGGTAGCTAAAGCTCATGAGAAAATTTTTAATCAAAGAAGAGACTTTCATTTCAAAATTGCTAGAAAACTTTTGCAAGCTAATGACACTATCTATATTGAGAATATGAATCATTTTAAAAGCTATAGGGTACTTAATCGGTCTATGAGAGATGTAGCCTGGTTTAATTTCTTTAATATTCTTCTTTTTAAAGCGGAAGAAGCTGAGAAAGAGGTTGTTAAAGTGCCTGCCAGGAATACATCTCAAATGTGTTCTAGCTGTGGTAGAACAGTCCAAAAGGATTTGTCTTGCCGTGTCCATAGTTGTCCTTTCTGTGGTTTAATCATAGACCGAGATACTAATGCAGCCCGCAATGTTTTAAGGCTCGGGCAGAGCCTTCAGGGAGCAGAAGCATTAGCTTCTGCGATGAACTGAGAATCCCCTGACTTTAGTCGTGGGGAGTGTCAAACCCTGTAACTTCGGTATTTTCTGGTGATCTTGACAAAAAGGTCGTTATTCCTCCTGGATAGGGGAAAAAACGAAAGACCTTATGGGAAAGAAGGAAGTAATGGCCCAGAAAAAGAATAGCGCAAAACTGGGAGAGGACACGATGGGCGGAAGGAGGGATAATCTTTGCCGAGGTAGGGAGTTGAAACGCCGGGTCAAGGAAGATAACGTCGGTCATTCAGCCTCTGCTTCAGCTTCCTTTTTTAGCCTCGCTTGCTCCTTCATCAGATACTTAAGTTTATTTTGGACTCTACCGTTAACCGTATTTTCAGGGAAAGCTCCATCCTTACCTCTCTCACCAGCTTCAGCGCTGGTCAGGATCTCCATTCCCTTATCGATGGTGGAGATGGGGTAAATATGAAATTTGCCCTCTCTTACTGCCTCGATCACCCTGGGTTTCAGCATGAGGTTTTTGACGTTGCTTTGGGGAATGATCACTCCCTGCTCTCCGGTAAGGCCCTTGGCCTGGCAGACATCGAAAAAGCCTTCTATCTTCTGGTTCACTCCCCCAATTGGCTGGATCTCACCCCGCTGATTTACCGATCCGGTAACGGCTATACCCTGCTTAATGGGCAGTTCGGACAAGCTGGAAAGTATAGCAAAGAGCTCGGTCGAGGAGGCACTGTCTCCCTCCACAAAAGAGTAACTCTGCTCGAAGGTCAGAGTTGCCGAGAGTGAGAGGGGAATACTGCCGCCATATTTTCCTCCCAGGTAGCCGGAGAGGATAAGTACCCCCTTGTCGTGGGTCTTTCCGCTCAGCTTGGCCTCCCGCTCGATATTGACGACCCCCTTGTTTCCCATGAAAGTCTGAGCGGTTATTCGGGAAGGTTTGCCGAAGGAGAATTCCCCATAAGCATAGACCGAAAGGGCATTTATTTGACCGATCTTTCCTCCATCGGTGTCGATGTAAATAGTACCTCGCTCAATCATCTCCTGGATCTTTTTTTCCATGAGATTACTGCGGTATTCTTTTTCCTCCAGAGCCTTTTCTACATATTTTCTGGTGACGTACGTGCTTTTTTCAGCTTGGGCCCAGAAATCTGCCTCCCTTAAGAGGTTAGCAATTTTCCCGAACTGCAGGGAAAGTTTCTCCTGATCTGCCACCAGCCTGCTGCCATATTCCATAATGGCTGCTATTCCGCTCCTGTTACAATGTCTTAGCTTTTCTTCATTACAGATTTTGCAAATAAAACGGGCACACTGAGTTACTGCCTTATCATCAATTCTGGTCTCGTAATCAAAATCCGCCCTTACCTTGAATATCTTTTTGAAATTTTCATCATAAAGATGCAAGAGGTCAAAAATTTCTCCCCTTCCTATCATTATGACCTTTATATCCAGGGGTATGGGCATTGGCCTCAGGGCGCTTGAAGAAAGGAAAGCATACTGTTCTGCTGCCTCTTCAATTTTGGTCTCCTTATTCCTTAAGTTCCTTTTTAGGGTATCCCATACAAAGGGGCTTCTCAGTACCCCCTCGGCGTCTACCACCAGATACCCCCCATTTGCCTTGAGGACCGAGCCAGCCTTAATTTTAGTAAAATCAGTTATCAGAGCCCCGAGCTGGGCCTTCTTTTCTACCCTCCCGAACATGTTACTATAGGTGGGATTTGTCTCCATTATCACCGGGGCTCCCTTGATGTGAGAATTATCTACCACCACGTTAACCTCGTATTTCATGAAAGAACCCCTGGTGGGAATCTTAACCCCTAAAAAAGACGGCTCCTCTTGAGCTCTCAAAAAATCATCTACGTTTTCTACCAGGTCAGCTTTAACCTCATCGAGATGATGCAGTACCTCCGGGTAATCCTTATATTTTGCTTTTAAATTATCAATGCGGTAACCAACCACGAAGAGAGCCACCTCTTTATTAAATTTGGTGAGCTGGTCCTTTGATTTTCGATCGAGGAGGTTAAATTGTTCAAAGGTCTGTTTTATCTGTTTTTGGACACTCTTCATATTCTCCTCAATTCGCTTGCGTTCCTCAAGGTGGAGCTTCCCAAATTCTTTCTCACTCAAAGGCTGGCCATCGCTCTTTAGAGGAACCGGAGCAAATCCCAGAGGTGTTCTCTTAATTTGAAAGCCTCTTTCCCGGGCTTCTTTCTCAGTGTCTGAAAGGAGCTGTCGTTTCCGATCCTCATAGCTTTCCGAAATCTTTGAGCTTCTCTCTTTGTAATCCTTGGTTTCAAAAGCCTTGGGGATCTCTATCCTGAGGCTCCCGATCAAGTCCTTCATCTCCTTCTGCCACTGTCTTCCTTTGCCCGGAGAAAGACCAATACGCCTGGGTTGGTCAGGATCCTGGAAGTTATGTACATAACACCAATCATTCGGTGGCTCTTTTTTGGCGGCCAGTTCCTTTAAAATTCTTTCTACCGTGCTGGTCCTTCCGGTATCACTCACACCAGCCACATAGATGTTGTAACCCGGACTGTCAATATTGAGTCCAAATTCAATGGCCCTGATGGCCCGATCCTGCCCGATCATACCCTTTATTTCCGGTACCGTTTCGGTAGTCTCACAGGTAAATCCCTTCAAATCATAGCTTCTCTTTAGTTGTTCAAACGAGAGCTCTTCATGTTTTAACTTCACCTTAGCCTCCTTTTATCACTCTTAAAGAGACCTCTACGGAGTTTTTCAACCCTCGTCTTTGGCCTCTGTCGTTGACTTAGAAGCTTTCACAACCTCCTCCACAAACGAAGTCTCGGGAAGAGCCCCCTCAAATCCAAACTCCTCGTTTATCACCACCTTGGGAACTCCCATTACTCCGTATTTACTGACTAGATGAGGAAATTCAGCCGACTCTACCATGTCTGAGATAATGTATTCACTCTCCAGGGCAAGTTTATGAGCCATCTCGACCGCGGCTGGACAATAAGGACAGGTAAGAGTGACGAAGACCTGGATGTGTACGGGTTTATCAATTTTACTTATCTTATCCTTTGACTCGACAGATAAATCAGTAGCTTTCCTGGAGACATCATAAATGGCCGAAATAAAGGAGTTAAATTCATACCCCCCGGGAATGCCAAAAAACCTGATTCCGTAGTCTTTCTCTGCCTCCACCACCACAGCCGGAATCTTATCGATTTTATACTGCTGGGCCTTTTCCTTATCCAGGGTGAAATTATATATCTTGGAGCTAATTTTAGGAGAAAGAGAAGCTATCTCCTCGATGAGTCTGCGGGTCTCCTCACAATAGTGGCATTCGATCTTCTGGGTAAAATTCACTAACCTGACCTGGCCGGTCAATTTCTTGAATCTTTCCCTTGCCTCATTTTGCACCTCGTCCTTAAGTAAGGCCATGTTTACCCCCCTTTCTAATTTACGCCGTTAGAAGACCCCAACCGTGAGGTCAGAGATGATTTTCTAGATAAATGGCTGAAGGAGGAGTTAGAGGTCATTTCAAGCCTTCTAACGGGGTTTACCTCGATCTCAATAAATATTGATGGGCAGTGAGAGTTGCCTTGGCTCCTTCCCCGGCAGCTATGATAATCTGCTTTTCGGGAACACTGCTTACATCCCCAGCCGCAAATAATCCCGGAATACTGGTGTGGTTGCTGCAGTCTACTGCAACCTCGCCTGCTTGATTAAGCTTCACTAAGGATGCGGCAAATTCTGAATTGGGAACGAGGCCAATCTCGATAAAGACCCCCTGTACGGATAAGCTCTTAATCTGACCGCCATCCAAGGGTTCTATGGTTATGCTTTCTACCCTATCGTCTCCCTTAATCTCTTTCACTTTATGTCGGGGGAAGGAGGTTACTTTCTTTTCCTTCTCTATTTGCTCCAGCAAGACAGGATCCGCACTCCAGCTAGAGGCGATGTCTATCAGGTAAATCTTAGGGGCAATTTTGACCAAATCTAAAGCTGCCTCGAAGGCAGAGTTTCCTCCCCCAATCACGGCCACCTCTTTTCCTTCAAAAAAAGGGGCATCACAAATACTGCAGTAACTTACCCCCCGTCCGATGAGTCTCTTTTCTCCTGAAACATTAAGGGAACGAGATTTTTTGCCAGAGGCAATGATTACCGTCTTACCCCTGAATTTCTTCCCACCCCTGGTGAGGATGGAAAAGATCTCTCCTTCTTTACTTAATTTCTCAACTTCTTCCCCAATTTCTTGATCTATGGGGAAGTGCCTTACCTGTTCTTTGAATTTATTAACTAACTGCCTACCTTCAATATATTGATACCCCATATAGTTTTCCACTTCTGCGGTCCAGAGAACCTGACCGCCTAAATCCTTGGTGATGAGGAGGGTCTTTAGTCTTTTGCGAGCCGCGTACACGGCAGCGGTCATCCCGGCCGGTCCCCCACCTATTATCACCAGATCATAAATCAACTCCGTCTTCCCGGTAGGCTTTTCCTCCTCTTTGGAGAGAATAAAATCTAACTCCATCCATTCCCCCTTTTAATTGAGTTATGACCGCTAAATCATTTTATACCAAAGAATCTACTTGTCAATGAACCAGAAGGTATCTGGTGGGAAGAAACTCTAACTTTGACAGGATCCGAAACCACTTTATAATTGGATGAGACCCTTTTTCGTAGATACTCAGTGAACCCCGCCATTGCGAAGCGAAGCAATCTCGGTAGTCGCCGGTAGCCGCAGGCTTCAGCCTGCGCAAAATCTTAGCTGCGTTTATACGCACCCTAAAGGGTGCGGCTACCCGCTCTACTCTTTGCAGGCAACAACATGGAACGTCCTTCGCTGAATATTTACGATAAAGGGGATAAAAACTGGTAAAACTCTGGAGAGTCTTCTAACAGAAATAGGGGCAGTGTTGTCTTCTACTTGCCTGCTACAATGGTGTTCACTGAGGATTTACAATTTACCAGAGAGCGTGTGCAGAATTTACCCGAGGATGACCACCGACGTGAAGACCTACACTTTCGGGAACCAGAACTTAGTGCTAATCTTAAATTGGTTGAAAGCCTGCGCTCTATTGCTGAAAAGAGCGGTAGGACCTTAGCGCAGTTAGCAATAGCATGGGTATTGCGGCGTTCTGGAGTAACGGCAGCCATTGTAGGTGCAAGACATCCATTCCAGATCGAGGAAACTGTTGTCGCCGCAGAGTCGATGCTCTCTCAAGAAGATATCGCCGCCATTGACATGCTACTCAACAAACGTCAGCAGGCACTAAATCTAAGCTAAGCTTGCAGTATTAGGACAAGCGAAAGAATACACCCATTTTGGCTGGCTTTCCCTATTTGGACTCCCCTGCTTGTCTTCGCATTGCCTGCGGCACCTTACGGTCCGCGGAAGACGTGAGGACTTTGAGGAGGGAAACATCCCCCCTCAACGCTACCTTACCTCTTATTTACCAATTTTCTATCTGCTTTTCAGTAGAAAAGGGAGTTCTTAAACTACCTCACATTTAAGATGCTTGAGGAGGCAACACTTCGTATTTCCCCCTCAACAGCCCGATCGGCAAAGCAGCCGACTCTCGCTTCGCTCGAGCGAGACTTTTTACCCTTTTACTGCCCCAAAGGTCAGTCCTCTTACAATGAATTTTTGAAGAGCGATGGCGATTACAGTGGGAGGAATGATGGCAAACAGAGAGCGGGTGGCTACGTACCAGAAGTCAACACCTCGGGTATGGGCTGTCCCAGCTATTACTATAGGCATGGTCACAGCTTTTTTATAAGTTAAAACTAAAGCAAAGAGAAATTCGTTCCATGTGAAAGCAAAACAAATCATACCTGTAGCTACTAGACCTGGTATGGCCAGCGGCAGGAGAACTCTTAAGAAGGCACTGTATCTTGAACAGCCATCTACAAGAGCGGCTTCTTCCAGTTCCGCAGGCAGCTCTTTAAAGATACTACGCATAATTAGGACGGCAAAGGGAAGACTAAAAACAGTGTTAATTAATATTAAAGCCAAACGAGTGTCCAAAAGTTTTAGCGACTTCATGATAAGAAAAAATGGTATTACCATAACTACAGGAGGTAATATTCTTTGTGATAAAAAGAATACAGCTATATCCTTATTCTTCATTTTTTGGAAGTTAAATCTTGCCAGAGCATAACCTGCCATTGTGCCCAAAAATATGGCTAAAAGGGAAGCACTAATAGAAACAATTATGCTGTTTTTAATACCGTTCCATATCTCGCGTCCCCTAAAATTAATTTCATTTATCCAATTTTGCAGAGTTGGCTTAAATTGAAAAAAGGGGATATAGGAAATGGTGAAGGTGTCCTCAGGTAACTTAAAGGAGGAAATAATGGCCCAATAAAATGGAGAAAATGCCCATATTACAGCAATCAGCACACCTAACAGTACAAAGACATTTCCCATCTTACTTTTCCCCCTCGACGTAATATTCATTTGTTTCCCTTTACTCAAAAACTTCTCTAACTCTTTTCAGGAATAAAGTAATTATTAATATGACAATAGCGAGCAAGATATAAGCTAAAGAAGAGGCGTATCCAAAATTAAAATATTTTAAACCTGTTCTGTAGGTAAATAAAGAATAAAATTCTGTAGCTCTTCCAGGTCCTCCCCCGGTAAGGCTAAAAGGGATGTCAAACACCTTAAAAGCTTCCACTGTCCGCAGAAGTAGTACAATGACAATAACCGGTCCCAACAAAGGTAAGATAATATATCTGAGAGATTGAACTCCTGAGGCCCCATCCAGGGAAGCAGCTTCATACACCTGTTCAGGAAGAGCCTGTAACCCCGCTAATAAAATAACGAAACAAAAAGGGGTCCACTGCCAAATATCAAGCAAGGTTATGGATGCAAAAGCTAAGGTAGGATTGGATAACCAGGGAACTTTCTGAGGACCACCAATCAAAGCAAGAATGTTATTTATCGGTCCGGCTTCCTCATAAAATATGGTCATCCCAAGATAACCTATAGCTACAGGAGTGGCAAACATAGGTAGAGTAAGGAGAGCTCTAAAGTACCGTCTTCCTCTAATTTCTCGGTTAAAAAGGAGAGCTAAAGTAAGACCAAGGAAAAACTCGATACTTACGGTTAATAGGACAAAAATTAGAGTAATTTTTAAAGTACCCCAAAATTTGTAATCTTTCAACAAATCAATGTAATTTTCCAAGCCGATAAAGATAGGATTTCTTCCAAAGCGAGCTAGACAAAAACTCAAACGCAAGGAATAAACAAGAGGAAATATAACAAGAGTTAAAACAAAAATAACCGCCGGTAATAGAAATACAAACTTAACATTTTTCTCTCTATTAAAAATCATAAGGCATCTCTCTTGCCTTGATATTTCTCAACCAGGACTCTTTTTTTCTGGAATTATATTTTACAGACAGGAGAGGGAAACCCCAAATCCTCTTTAAGAATTTTGACATTTCCCTCTCCTGAAATCAAAGGACCGATTGCTTGAGAAACATCTATTTTTTATAGCCTATAGATTCCTGGTACAACTTTAGCTGCTGAGCTTTCCCTAAACTTTTGGTAGTTTTTACCCATTCGTCATACACTCTATCCAAAGCTTCTTTTGGTGTTTCTCGCCCTACATACGCTTCTGAAAGGTGAATATCTAAAATGCTCCAATACTCGTCTGTCCCCAAGATACGCAAATATTCAAACATTACGGGGGCAGTATAATTCTCATAGTAGGCTTCACCATACTCTTGAATATCTGTAGCATCCCATCCAAATTTAATGAACTCGTCCAGAGAAGCTGGCCCGTAGGGAGGGAGAAAATGAAAGGTTCTACCAAAATCAATACCTGTATAACCTGTCATCATATTCCACATATTTATCGGTTTACTGGCCTGAAAGGCATAAAGATCATAAACAACCTCTGGATTTTCGGAGAGACGAGATATTACTCCATGCCAGGATCCGCCAACTGTGTTACCTGCAAAATTATATTTATGAACAGATTTTTGATGTTCCCTATCCCATATATACATAGAGCCAGGCATAGGAGCACAACCACAATCACCTTTAATTTTTGATTTTTCTTCTTGAGCTAAGGATCCAATGTCTCCCCAGCTCCAGGTTAGAGCTGCTTTGCCTCTCACAAAAAAGTCAAAACCTGCTCCTAGTGACCAGGTCTTCATACCCGGGGGTCCAAATTTTAGTAGCTCGATCATAGTTTCCAAGGCTTTAATGTTCCCAGATTGATTTATAAGAGGTTCCATAGTCTCCGGATCAAAATAGTAAGTGTTGTGATATTTATCAATTTTGGGCCCAGGCAAGACGGAAAATGAGGCGGCCATAGATAGAAAATGGTGTACAGCCTGTTCTCCCACTTTTAAGGGAGCTACTATACCATATTCAGGCTCTCCATCACCATTCCAATCCCATCCATTGAAAAACTCTGCTACATCTCGGACTTCTTGCCAGGTTCTTGGAGGCACAGGCAAATCATAATCGTATTTTTCCTTAAACTGAGCTTGGTAGGCGGGATTGGTCAGGGCGCTTCTCACATAGTAAAGGATTTGAGCATCAGAGTCGTTAGGAACTCCATACCAGACATCTTTCCAAGTATGTTTATCCCTTAATGCTGGAATAACAGTTTCTTTTGACCACTTGGGAAATCGAGGATCATTGTAATACTTTTCTATAGGGACGATGTAATCACCGGCTATATAATCTCCATACCAACCACTAAAGGTGATAAAGCCGTCGTATACCCCTGCTCCTGTTATCAAATCGGTCATAATTTTTTCATGCATCTCGCCAAAAGGTACCTCGGCTATTTCCAATTTTGCCCCCGTCCTTTCCTCCCATTTATCTCTCCAATAGTACAGAGGAGCAGAGATGGGTCCCTTTGGTCCACTGGCTAATACAGCAACGGTTATCTTTTTTCCTGAAAAAGGTTTCTCTTGAGCTATGGTTAGCCCTGAAATGCTCAGCACTATGGACCCTACTAAAGTTCCTATTACAAAGTTTCTCATTTTACCAAAGATTTTCTTTCTCGACTGCATTTTAGTCTCCTGACATTGTTTATTTCTCGACATTGTTCATTTTTTTGTGGAAAGCTCCCAAAAGAAAAAATAATTTTTCAACACTTTCTTTCTTGGAAAACCTTCCTTTCCCAAGCTAAGGGGCCTATTTATTTTTTTAATCTCTCACCTCCTCCCGGCCTTATTTTTAGCTTTCGTAATTTTCTTATAAATATCTATTTTTCCTTAAAACAAAGGAGCCTGCGGACCAGACCGTCAGGGCACGAGATTGTCCGCGGAGGACCGCTGCCTTGTCCCTGATATTCCCATAAGCTCCTTTGCAAAATAATATAAAAAAAGGATAGGCAAAGCAGAAGCATTACCTATCCCTTTAGAATTTACCTTATTAAAGCTGTCTTTCTTAGAAGAAAGAGCTAAAAATATCCCTAGAGAGAAAGAGAGATACACTCTTTCCACCCTTACATCCCCCTTTATTTCTCCTTCTTATATCGCCTATACCATGCTAAGAAAATCGGACATACCGAATAACAAGGATTATCACCCAAATCTGCCTGAGCATCTACAGATTCATCATCGGTCATAATCGATGGCATTTCCTCGATTTCCATATCTATCACCAGTCTATCAATAAATTTAATTATTTCCGCTAAAGCCTCACTTATTGTTATACCTTTCTGAATACAGTATTCCATAAATTTCTCATGGATCTCATTTTCTACTTTAGTAGCTCATGCTTATTTATCTTCATCCCGTTTTATTATACGATAAATAATCATGGTTGTCAAGGGAACGATTTGAATCATCTAAAATGTAACCGAAGGTGTATGTGCTAAATCACCAAAAATGTAACCGAAATGTGCTATCATACTCCTTGACCTGATGATGAGTCAAGGAGGAAAGGACAATGGACATGCACTCAAGAAATGAGTACCTCAAGGAGCTGCAAGAAAGATACTTTCAGACTCGATCTAAGAAAGAAAAATCGTCTATTCTGGATGAGTACTGCAGGAACACTCGTCAGAATAGAAAGTACGTCATTAGAAAGATACGCTCCTTCCGTTCCTCTGCCCCCCGCAGGAGAAAGAAGAGAAAAGTAATCTACGATGGCTATGTGAAGGCAGCTCTGGCAAAAGTGTGGGAGATCTTTGATTACCCCTGTGGGCAAAGGCTCGCTCCGCTCCTCAAGACTGAAGTAGCAAGACTCAGACAGCTCGAGGAGATCTTTGTTCCCAATGAGGTTGCAGAGAAGCTCAAGACAATCAGTCCCGCCACCATAGATAGAAAGCTCAAACATCAAAGGGAAGTGCTCCATCTAAAGAGAAGCCGCGCAAAACCCAAGCCTTCTTCTCTCCTCTACAGAAAGATACCCATACGGCTCACCGAATGGGATACCTCCAAGGTAGGCTTTCTGGAGATAGACCTGGTCAATCACTGTGGCTCCTCTACCCAGGGTCTGTATATCTGTTCATTAAATACCGTAGAGATATCCTCCGGCTGGTGGGAGGCTGAAGCAGTGATGGGAAAAGGACAGGATCCTACCTTTGAGGCTCTCAAAAAGATACGAGAAAGAGCACCTTTTCCTTGGTGTGGGATTGACTCTGACAATGATGCTCCCTTCATCAATCATCACCTCATTGAGTACTGTGAGAAAGAGCATCTTGAGTTTACCCGCTCCAGGCCAAATAGAAAGAACGATAACGCCTACATTGAACAGAAGAACTGGACGCATGTAAGAAAGACCGTGGGGTATCTACGTTATGATACTGACAAGGAACTTGCTATTATGAACTCACTCTATGAAAATGAGCTAAGGCTCTACAAAAACTTCTTTTCTCCAGTGATGAAGCTGAAAAGAAAGATAAGGATTGGGAGCAAGGTAAAAAGACAGTACGGCATTCCCAAGACTCCTTACCAAAGACTCATAGAATCAGGACAGATCTCTGAGACGGCAAAGAGGGAACTGAAGATCCTCTACCAGACTCTTAATCCGGCAGAGCTCAAAAGAACAATCGACAGGAAAACCCATGAGCTCTACAAGGCTTACCAAGAGAAAAGAAAGGGAGGAGAAGCCACTCCGTTCAAAAAACAAACACCTCGTACGGTTACATCTTTCATGATTCAACAACCTCCAACTGGGTTACCTCATGATATGATTTGACACGTACCATCCACCACCTCAATCTTCGAAGAACTCCAGGTCAAAAAATGGCTCTCTGTCCATGAGTATCATCTCAAAATCCGGTCCATTACCTCCCTTTCCCATATCCCCTTTTCAAGCGGTTATGAGTCCAGAGCTCGGCGAATCTTCTATCATCCAAGTATTTCTGGCTTTCCAGGTACCTTAGAACCTTCCTTATCACCTCTCTTTTACGTGTCGAATCGGGAAATCAGGGGAACGACCCTGGCCTAGGGAAAAAAGACCTTCATACAAGCCCATACGGACACTTTCGTACTCTTAGCCGACCTATATAGCCCTTTCCTCTGCGAAAAATCCTCTGTATCAGCCTAGAAGAATCAAACCAGTTGTGCGATATAGGGATTTTGAAGGTCGGGGGTTTGAGAGAAAGAGGCTAGGACCTCTAGGGCCGCAGTGCAGAGATTGGGGCTCTAACATAATCAGCTTTTAGTCTCCGGTCCCAACATTGATGGGGCCTATCTGCCAATACACTTCGCAGCCTGTTCTTCAGCTATTTTTACCTTTTCAAGTAGCCATTCAGCAATACTCTTAGCACTATCTCTTGAAACCAAGAGTCAGACTTGTAGCTCCCCAATCCAAGTTCCTTTACTCGGTATTCGGTCTATCAATTTACCTACTCTCTTCTCATTGACTTGAAAGTAACGGTGAGGTTTGGAACTCAAATCAAAAAAGATCGTTTATAAAGATCAAGTAAAGGAGAGGAATAAGATTCACTTAAGGCTAAACCCTCCATCTATCAGAAGAAGCTGACCGGTGATGAAATCGGCATCGCTGGAAGCGAAAAACAGAATCGCCTTTGCAATTTCTTCTGGTTCCGCCAATCGTTTGAGGTAGGTCCCTTCGATCATATTTCGCCTAACTTCTTGGGGTAGTGATTTGGTCATTTCTGTATTTGTGTGCCCCGGAGCAACTGTATTGACATTAATATAGGGAGCCAGTTCTTTGGCCATGGTCTTTGTCAAATTGATCACAGCCCCTTTCGAAGCAGAATAGTCCATGATTCCCTCACGTCCACAATGATTGATCCCCCGGATTGAAGAGATGTTTATAATTTTACCTGACTTCTGCTCTAACATGTACCCTGCTGCAGCCTGTGAGCAGAGAAATACCCCGATCAGATTGACCTGTAGCGTCTTAACCCAATCTTCGACAGTCTTTTCCAGAAAAGGCCTGGATATGGCAATCCCCGCGTTATTCACAAGAATATCGATCCTGCCAAACTCTTGTATAAACCCCTCCATAACCCTTTCAATTTGATCCTTCTTTGAAACATCCCCAACAAAGGTCTTGAACTCCAAT
>NJBP01000056.1 GCA_005223085.1 Candidatus Aerophobetes bacterium Ae_b3b
AGTTCGAAGTTCCAAGAAGGGAAGGAAACTATGTAGCCAAGCTTTTAACCCGGGATGCCTTTGCAGGAAGTGTAGCCACTATGAATTTATGTGTAAGGAATATGATTAAACTTGTGGGACTGTCAATGCAGGATGCAATTAAGATGGCTACTCTAAATCCGGCTAAAGTAATAGGAGTGGACGAGAAAAAAGGCAGTTTGGTAGAGGGTAAGGATGCCGATCTAGTTGTTTTTGATAAAAAGATAAATATCCTTACCGCAGTGGTCAAAGGAAAAGTGGTTTTTTCACGTCTCTCTTCTTGCCTCTCCTAAAATGATAATTTCCCTGCTATCTTTTCCTATCTTCAGGCCTTTCTAGTTGACGTCAAGCCACTTTTTATGTATGTTTAAAGTGTCACCATTCAAAAAATACGGTGTTGATAGGTTGTTATTCTCAAGAGGCTTTCAAGAGTAAATAAAATGTTTAGAAGAGGAAAAATAGCTATAATTCCGATAAAAGGAGTAATTACTACAGAGGGTGCTCCTATTTTATCTTTATTTCCCTGGAGAAAAGTAATATCCTCAACTGAGATCATCGAGTTTCTAGAAGAGGTGAAAAGAAAGCAAGATACAAAAGCAGTGCTGGTGGAGATAAATTCCCCCGGGGGAACTCCTTTTCCCTGTAAGGAAATTGCCGAAAAAATTAAAGAAATTGATAAGCCTACGGTAGCCTGGGTAAGGGAATATGCCACCTCAGGAGCTTATTGGGTCGCCTCCGCCTGCCAGAAAATAGTCGCTGATAGATTAAGCAGGATCGGTAGCGTAGGAGTGGTTAGTATTCGACCGGACTTTTCTGAGCTTATGAGAAAATTTGGTATCGATGTAGAGACCATGGCTTCGGGAATTTTCAAGACACTAGGGTCTCCTTATCGCAAGATTGCTCCTGAGGAAAGAGAGGTCTTAAAACAGGAACTCGATACCATTCACAAATATTTTTTGGAAGAGATTTCTACTAACAGGAAGCTAAAAAAGGAGGCGGTCAAAGAGATCTCCTCGGGAAAAATTTACTTTGGCAGCGAAGCCAAGGATTTAGGACTCATCGATTATGTGGGAGGCAAGAAGGAGGCTATGGAGCTTCTCAGCAAAATCACCAAGCTAAAGACTTACAGAATTGTTGATTATAATAAGAAAATGAGAAAACCAATCGGTCTTTTAAGGAAATTAATAGGTGGTCTCTGAAAGAAACCAGACAGGTTATCTTTCGCCGGAAAATACTTTAAGAGAGGGCCAAAAATCTCGCCAGTTAAGAGTGAAGATAAAGAAGAGAGGAAAAGCAAAGTCAGATGGTAAGTTTTAGGGTAGGAGGAGAAATTTGCCAGTAAAATTCTTTAGAAAGATGTTGCTATTACCCCTGTTTTTTTTATCTATTATTTTTTTATCAGGGTGTTCCTACAAATTAATTCCCATTTCCTCCGTCAGCTCAAAGATTGCTATACCTATCTTCTCTAACCAGACCTTCAAATACGGACTTGAGGAGACGCTTACCGATTCAATAATCAAGGAATTTATTTCAGATGGGCGGTTTCAAGTGGTAGGAGAAAAGGAAGCTGATGTGATACTACGCGGCGAAATTGTCCAGTATCTAAAAGAGACTCCATCAAAGGTGACTACTACCTTAGAAGAAAATAGGATAAGGATAGAGGTGCTGGTCTCTTTGGTCTCAAAGAAAGAGGAAAAAACCTTAAAGGAAAGGAAAATAGAGGAAGTTTTTGCTTATAGCTCTTCTGAAGTGGGAGGAATTCAAACCGAGGATGAGGCTGTAGAGGAGGCATGTCAAGAAATAGCGGAGAAACTGATCGACGCAGTTACCTGGGATCTAGGTTTTGCCACAATTTAAGGCTTCCCATAGAGGTACAAAGAGAGTCTATCCACGTTTTTCAAAATCAGACTCGGATATGCTAAATAGGGTTTCCAAAAAGATCAACCGACACCAGACTGAGCTGGTTAGAGAGTCCGTGGTTGAGTATCTCAGGGAGTCACTATAGATCAAGCCTACGTTTATTTTATGCTGATAGGCGCCACACACGGGCAACCATGTGGAACGCTTCTTAGAAAAATCAAGACTTACCTGGGCAATCTCTGAGTTCGTTAACCTGCTCTTATTAGCTGACCCAACCTGCCCGAGAAATCCAAAAACCTTGGGGCAAGGATTGAGAAAGAAACGGATGGATTTGGGGTTCCAGTATGTCCGATACTTCGAAATTATCAAGAATTATCTGAGAAATTGATAATGCGATGGTAGTAAGCATTAGCCAGACCTCTGCAAAATAGACTATTTAGTTTGACATTACCTACATTTCAGCAAGGAGGAGATAAAATGAGCAAGAGAGAAATAGTGCAGTTATGTATTGCGGTAAGAGATATTGAAAACTCTATGGAGAGATATTGGAAAGTCCTGGGCATTGGCCCCTGGGATGTTTATACCTTCAGTCAAGAAACAGTCAGGGATTTCACTTTGCATGGCCAGCCGGTGAAACAGCCATTTAAATTTATGTTAGCCTTGGCTACGTTTGGAAACATTCAGTTTGAACTCATTGAGCCCGTTGAAGGTCCCACTCTTTATGAGAGCTTTCTTAAAGAAAAAGGTGAAGGTTTTCACCATATCAAGGAAAAAGTGAATGATGATGATATAGAAGAAGTCTTGGAGAAGTTCAAACAAAAAGGAATAGAGGTTATTCAGAGTGGGAAATTCGATGAGGATGTTTTTTATTATTTAAATACCGAACCTACTCTAGGTATTATTTATGAAATTGGGAATTGTGGCAAAATACGGGCTCCAGAGAGACGATATCCTCCTGATTGCTGAACATACCTCTGCATAAAAAGAGGTTATCCGTAGCAAAACTACCTTGGTGGCAAAAAAAGGAAAATAAAACCAACAGATAGCGGAGGAACTTGGTCGGGTCATGCCCAAGAGTGCAGAATATGAGGTTCTTGACCAGGAACCAAAATCATTATAGCTAAGGCAATGATGCATTCAAAAGAGATCGGTGAAGAGACTACCAGATATTTCAATAGGGGTGATCGGAAACGATGAAAGCCATAATATATCCTAAGCCACATTGCTGGAAATACCAAGACACACCTACTCCTCAACCTGGCCCTGAAGATGTCCTTATTCGAATAAAATCTTGTGGGGTATGTGCTACCGATTTACATATTTACAACGGGGAATTTATTTCGCGGTTTCCTCTGGTTCCAGGACACGAGTTCTCAGGAGAGGTAACAAAGGTAGGAGATAAAGTAGAGGATATAAAGGTTGGTGATAGAGTTACAGTGGATAATGCTATATATTGTGGAAACTGTGAGTTTTGCAGAAATAATAAAGAACATTTCTGTCTCAATTTCCGTTCCATCGGAGTTACTCAAAATGGGGCGTTCGCCGAGTATGTAGTAGCTCATAAAAGTCACGTTTATGATATTGAAAATCTGTCTTACGACGAGGCCTCCTTTACTGAACCTTTATCATGTGCTATACATGGCTTCAAGCTTTTAGGCGTAACTCCTGGAGCACAGATTCTTGTCTTTGGGGCAGGCCCAGCTGGTCTTATGTTATTGCAATTAGCAAAATATGGTGATTGTTCATTGGTTGTGATAGCTGATCCCAATTACTGTAAATTAGACAAGGCTAAAGAACTAGGGGCTGATTTTGCGATATTTGCAGATCGAAGTGACCATGTGAAAAATCGTGAGGTTCTCCTTAATATAGCACCTCTTGGATATGACTATGTGATTGATGCTACTGGAAAACCAGAAGTCCAAGAAAATTGTCTATGGTTGGTTAAAAAAGGAGGAAAATTTTTAGTTTTTGGTCTTGCCCCTAATAAATCTACTGTGAGGATGAATCCTTATGAGCTTTTGATTAGAGAGATTACTATCATAGGTTCGAATTGTCAGTTATATGATTTTTCTGCTGCCTTAAAGCTTCTCAAAGCAGGGTTGATAAAAGTTAGGCCTCTAATAACGCATAAATTCCCTTTGGAGGAATTTGGTAAAGCATTAGAGATTGCTCAAACTTCTCATGAAAAATTAAAAATAATTATTAACCCTTAAAGAAGTTCTTGGCATGTGCAGATGTCATTCACCTTTTGTGGATACGGTTTTTAGAGCAGTATCTCAATCTGTTGGCAGCCAGAGCTGCTTCCCTGGTGTTAGCTTTTTTAGTAATGAAGCGGCTAAAGGTCTTGTAGGAAATACCCAAATTAGCTTTGTGGAGTAAACAGATGAAGATAACCGCTATGTATCTTGAAGAGGCAGGAAGATAGTCCCAAGAAAGGTAGATATGCCCCGAATAGGTAAAGATGAGGTACTGGTTAGCATCAAGGCAGTGGGAATCTGTGGTTCTGATGTTCATTACTACACTACAGGAAGGATAGGTGATTTTGTAGTAGAGAAGCCGCTTATTCTGGGGCATGAATGTTCAGGAGAGATAGTAGAGGTGGGCAAAAATGTGGAAGGTCTTCAACTAGGGGATCGAGTCGCATTGGAGCCAGGGATTCCCTGTCGCAAATGCCAATACTGCAAAAGTGGCCGGTATAACCTATGCCCTAATGTGAGATTTATGGCTACTCCACCAGTAGATGGAGCATTTGTGGAGTATGTAGCCCATCCTGCCGATTTTGTGTTTAAGCTACCTGAAAAGACGAGCTATGAGGAGGCTACCTTATTTGAACCTCTTGCAGTAGGTCTTTATTCGGTTGTGAGGGCAAAAGTGAGTTTTGGTGGGGAAATACTGATACTGGGGGCCGGACCTATAGGCTTAGCCACTCTTCAGGCAGTTGTTAACATAGGAGGCGGCAGAGTGACAGTAGCTGATATTTACGATTTTCGGTTGAAGAAAGCCAGGGAACTGGGAGCTGATAAGGTAATAAATCCACAGCAAAGTGATGCACTGGATAAGCTTCGCTCCAGCTTTGATTATGTTTTTGAAACTGCAGGAAGTGTTGTGACTACTCAGCAAACTGTTAAACTGGCGAAAAGAGGTAGAAAAGTGATTCTTGTTGGTCTTCCTGCTCAAGAAGCGATAGAATTTAATACTAATCAAATTATAACCAAAGAACTTGATGTATTAGGTATCTTTCGATATGCCAATATGTATCCTAAGGCTGTTAGATTGGCAGAAAAGGGACAGGTGAATTTAAAGACACTTATCTCCAAAAAATTCCCCTTTCCTCAAACAGAAGAAGCCTTAAAATACGCCAGAGATAATAAAGAATCTAGTATCAAAACTCTGGTTATTTTTGATTAGCCAAGGTACTTTTCCCCCTTCCCGATAAGTTATCGGCTTCCATGTTTAACCTTCAGAAAACCAATGTTTTGTTTGTCGGATCGCACTACCTTTCCTTTATCTCCTCTATTTCATTAAAAGGCCCCTTTTTACTCTCCCCATAGTTGATTGCGGACTCCGATACACTATGCATAAAAATCAAAACTCTGTAATAAGTATCAGTACATATATAATCACTTTACACTTTTTCTTTTGCAAGTCATCTTTTATAGGATATCTCTTTTTTTTTGAAAATCCCTCAAGGCCTGAGTTTACTTTCAATTTTTTATGACTGGGAGGGTGCATACTTGACAAAAAAAGAAAATGGTCTATAATATATAGTAACGTTATCAGCTCTGTTCCTCTGACTGGAAAACAACATCGTAGGTAATGTCCCAAATATGTGGTAATGTTATCCTACAACAGATCACATGTTAAGGCAATACATGAGCTCGATAAATAAGAGAATTACTATAAAAGAAGTCGCCAAAGAAGCTAAGGTCTCTCCTTCTACGGTTGGTAGAGCAATAGGAGGGTACGGCTACGTTAGTGGACAGACCAGACGTAAAATCCTAAAGACTGCTAAAAAGCTTAACTATCATCCTAACCTATTAGCAAGCAATTTTAGACGACAAAAAACGCATACCATTGGTTTAATCATACCAGATATCACTAACCCATTCTTCACTACTGTAGCACGAGGCGTAGAGGACCAGGCGAGAAAAAAACAATTTAAGGTATTTGTCTGTAGTACAGATGAAGATCCGGATATTGAGAAGGAATATATTGATGATTTAATCCAAAGGAGAGTGGAAGGGTTTGTTATCGCTCCTTCAACGGGGGGAGGTAAGCATCTTTTCAACCTCCAGAGTGACAAAATTAAGTTTGTTGTGGTTGATCGAGAAGTAAAAAATCTTAAAGCAGATACTGTCCACAGTGATAATGTGGACGGAGCCTATAGGCTTACAAACTACTTAATAAAGCTAGGACATAGAAGAATTGGCATTATTAATGGTGCTATGCAAACTTCTGTAGCTATTCAACGGTTTACGGGTTATAAAAAAGCATTGTTGGAAAGTAATGTACCAATAGTGGATGCACTAGTCAAAGGGAATGATTGGCGAATGGAAGGTAGCTACAAACATACTATGGAATTGTTAACTTCAAAGTTTCCTCCAACAGCTATTTTTGCTGCAAATAACATTCTTGGCGTAGGTGTTCTGAGAGCTCTTAGAGAAATGGGTCTAAAAGTACCAACAGATATGAGTGTTGTTTGCTTTGATGATGTTCCCGTGGCGTCGTTAATGTACCCATTTTTAACAGTGGTAGCACAGTCTCCCTATACAATGGGAAAACTCGCGGCACAGATTCTTCTTGAAAGGATATCAGGACAAGGACCAGCCGAACGTCAGGATATTGTGCTTAAGCCTAATTTCATCATCAGAGAATCCTGTAGGCCTCCACGGAATTCTGGTGAAATTCACATACTTTCTGGCATGGAAGATAAATAGCAAGAATAAAGACCCTGGAGAGAGATGTAAAATCAAGTTTGTGAAAGCGTTTTTAACCGATAAAATTTTTTGAGTTGGGTAATACAGAAGAATTAGATGTATTCCTATTAATTCACTATTCGAGAGAGTAGATTTTTTTGGGTTAGATAAAGATGATTTTGAATTACTTCTTAGATAATTAGTTTTTCTCTTTGGGAATCTCCCCAGTAAATTGAACCATATCATCATGAGAAGGAGGTAGTAGGATGCAGAGAGTGTTTGTGATGTACAAGCTAAAACCCGGTGTAAGCATGGATGACTACAGGAAGTGGTCTCAGGAAGTGGATCAGAAGATAACTCCTCATCAGCCAGGAGTAAAGAGCTTCAAAGTATTCGAGATAAAGGGTGCTGAGAAAGGAACCCCTCCCTATCAAATTGTAGAAGATATCGAGGTAGAGAGCTGGGAAGCCTGGCAAAAAGTAGTTGACGGAGAGGGAATGAAAAAAGTGATCACTGAGTGGAACAATTACGGCGATGCCGACACTCTCATAGCTGTGTATGGTGATCAGATCGAACCGATTTAAGCACCTCGATGTCATCCCGGGCAATGCGTCAGGGACCCGAAATTGGCTCTATTGCTTGAGAGGAGAGAAGTAGTATAAGGAGAAGTTATTATGAGTACAGAAAGATGGCCAGTCATTGATACCCATTTCCATGTGGGGGTGAACACAATAAACACATTTATAGCCGAGGATGATCTTATCCCTTGGATGGATGAAGCCAAAATAGATATACAGATAATATTTCAGGTTAACGAGGGATTTACTCATCGCACTCCTGAATGGAACCCATACCTGGGAAATGACTACGTAGCCAAGATTCAGAAAATGTTTCCTGAGAGAGTTATTGGACTGGCTACGATTAATCCCTGGCATCAGGCGCCCAAAAACTATGTTTTCCCACTCTCCAAGAGGGGTCAGAGCTTCAATGCAGTTACGGCCAGTCCAACTCTGGACGAGGTGGAAAGGTGTATCGTCGATTTGGGCCTTTGGGGACTAAAAATGCATCCCTTGGAGCATGGCTACGCCGTAAATAATGCTGATTTAATCCATCCTATTATGGATAGGTTAACCGAACTGCAAGAGAAAGTGAATCGAAAACTTATAGTGGTAGTCCACGCTATGGGAGATACTATATTTAACTCACCGGAGGCAGTTGCTGATATAGCCAAGTTCTATCCTGATCTGCTCTTTCTTATGGTTCATTGCGGATTTGTGTGGGGTTACGGGACAGTAGCCAGGGTTGTAGGTCCGTGCGAAAATGTTATGTTTGACCTTACTACTTGTGCTCAGAAATCTGTGGTTCTGGAAGCCTATGAGAAGTATGGCGTCCAGAGGTTTACCGCGGGTAGTGATGGTCCATTTGCCTCCCCTTCGGTAAAAATGGCCATTGTTGAGGATGTAGCCAACAGCGAAGATGAAAAAGAACTCATATTGGGAGGAAACCTGGCCAGGTACCTCGGAATTCCAAAAATAAAAGAATAGAATATAAAATTGATTGGGAGAACCCCAATTGCCCAAAAAGGTTAAGATTCATATTGATAAAGTAAGTAAAGTGTATCAAACCGAGGATGGAAGGGAATTAAGCGTCCTACGGGAACTAAGCCTGGATATTTTGGAAGATGAGTTTGTCTGTATTATCGGTCCTTCTGGATGTGGAAAAACCACGCTCTTATCTATCATTGCTGGACTCCAACCTGCAACCTCGGGTCGGATCTTAGTGGACGGTGATATAGTGAGTGGGCCAGGACGAGACCGAGGGGTAGTTTTTCAGGAAGACGCCATTTTTCTCTGGCGAAAGGTCATCCATAATGTAGAATATGGTCTTCAGTTAAGGAAAGTTCCCAAAACAGAGAGAAGAAAGATTGTTCAGGAATACCTGAAGCTGGTGGGGCTGGAGGATTTCGCCAACTTCTTCCCTAAAGAATTATCGGGGGGGATGAAGAAGAAAGTTGCCCTGGCTACGGTCTACGCCAATGATCCTACCATATTACTCATGGATGAACCCTTCGGTTCCTTGGACTACCCGACCAAATGTAGATTACAATTGGAATTACTCAAACTGTGGAAAACCAAAACCAAAACCACTGTGTTTATTACCCACGATGTCGAGGAAGCCATTTTCCTCTCCGACAGAATTGTGGTACTCCAGAACGGTAAGGTGGAAACGGTCTACGAGAATCTTCTCCCCCGGCCTCGAGCGGACGAACTAAGAGTTCAGACTGAATTTAATAAGATAAAGGGTGATTTGAGGGGTTATCTCGAATAGATGGCTTTTGGAGCTGTGTTCCCAAAGAAAATCGAAAAAGGAGAATACTGCCTTGTCTTTGGTAAATGACACAATGGTCCGTTTCGGGAGAAAATTACGGTTCTATTATCTCACACTTCTGACAGTCGGGACTATTCTGGTAGTATGGGAAGTTACAGCTCATGCGCTGAGCTTTTTTACTCCTTTCGCCACTACTATTCTTCCTCCCCTCGAGCACATAATTACCGTATCTCTTCCTGGCTTTGCTACCTTCTACGGAGTTGGAATGCCGGGAATCTACGGGAAGGCCCCTTCTTTCTCCTTTGCTTTCCTGGTGTTGGGGTATCATTCAATTATCACCTTTTTCCGGGTAATAACTGGTACTCTACTGGGAGCCGCCATCGGTATCGGCCTGGGGATCTTAATTGGTTGGAGTTACCGCTTCGAGACCTTTGTCGGTATTCCGCTCCTCTTCATTCGAACTGTTCCCCTTCTAGCTATGATTCCACTGTTCATCGTCTGGTTCGGTGGTAGTGAACTCGGCGTTCTTTTGTATATCGCCTTCGGCAGTTTCATAATGCTGGTCATTAATACCATGGAAGCTATTCGAAATGTACCTCCTGTTTATCAAAAGTACGCCAGAACCCTAGGAGCTACTCGGGGACAGCTTTTCCGAACGGTGATAATACCAGCTATTGTTCCTGAACTGACCGGAGGAATCCGGGTCGTTATAGGGCTTTCCTGGGCTATTGGTCTGGCGGCGGAATACCTGGCCACCCAGCGGGGACTGGGCAGAATGATGATACTTTCCGAACAGTATATGTACACCGGACGAATGATAATGATTGCTTTTCTGTATATGATCTTCTCTATCGGTTTAAACAAGGTGTATGTGCAGGGGGCCAACTACATCACTAGGTGGGTCCCCCGGGTAGAAGAAATTCGTGAAAGGAGGTGATGATAAGAACTAAGGATCGAATATCCAGAGAAAAAAGACTGAAAGAAGAAAAGGAGAAAGTAATGAGAAAAAAAACGAAACTTTTCTTGGTTTTTACGCTTATAGGTACTATGGTTGCGACTCTCAGCTCTGGTGTTCTTGCCCAGAAGCCAGCTATACCTGAGATTCCCAAGGTAGAGGTGGTATTTGGACACGAACCCTATATGGACCATACCGAGTATATCATTGGAATGAGCAAGGGCTGGTACGATGAGGTGGGAATAACCATTTTGCCCAAGCCCAACGGTAAGGTGATATCGAGCGAAAACTGTGTACCTGTTCTGGCAGCCGGCTCAGTAGACATACTCTCAGGATCAAGTGTGCTGTTCCTGGGTGCCTATAAGAGTTTGCCGCCCTACAAAGGGATCTTTTGGGCAGACATATTTCAGGGATACGCTATCATGGCTCAACCGGACCAGGGATACAAAAGCGTGGATGATTTTATTGCCGAAGGGGTGGAACCCAAAGAAGCGTTGTTTAAAGCCGCGCAGCAGATGAAAGGAAAAAAGTTTGGGTATCCCACTGAGGCAGCCATAAAGGGCTTCATCTTCCTTGCCCTGGAGAAGGGTGGCATTACCTTGGGTGATGTTGACACTGTTATTGCGCCAGATGCAAAGACTGTAGCTATGATGATTGGCAAACAAATTGACTTTGAGGTTGGTGGAGTTCCTGCCCACATAACCCTGGAAAGTAAGGGGTTTAAGCCAATCATTACCTCATTCGACCTTGCCAGGTATGCCAAGCCTTCACCAGAATCAAAAGAGCTGCGGGCCATCTTTCATGATGGTATGGTGGCGCTCGATTCCTGGATAGAGAAGAACCACGATACCATGCTCAGAATGTGCGGTGTTCTGGCCAGAATTACGGTCTTTATGAACGAACACCAGGCTGAGGCTATCGAAATACACCGTCCATTTTTAAACTCAGCTGCTGGGACCAATATCACCCACGAGGAAACCATAGTCATCTATGAGTCTCTTGATCCGTTCATCCCCTTTGACCAACAATGGATGTGGTACCTGGACCCTGGCAATCCACTCTACGAGGACAATATACATGGTTCTCATATCAAGATTTGGGAAGAAAAAGGACTGTTCAAACCCGGGGAAGTAAAGCCGGAAGATGTTTCTATTGCATCAAAGAACTATAAGGAGCTCCTTTATCTACGCGACAATGCTCATATGAAGATGCTGAAGACGCAGAGACTACTGAAAAAAGCTGAAGAGAAAGGAGTGGCTGGCCCTGACCTCAACCAGGCTAAAGACCTTCTGGCCGAGGCCAACGACCATTCCGAGATCTATAACTACCTGGATGCTTCAAGATTTGCCGGTGCTGCTCTGGAATGGGTTAACTATGCCCTTTCTCAATAGGCTGCATCAGGTAGAACAACTGAGTTGAGTTACCTTTATTGCTGTACCAGGCCGTAAGAGCTGATCTCTCTGGCCTGGTACAGCAACACCTCTTCTCATAGCCTAATAGGGACAACCGGAATCCATTAATTAAGAGTCGAGACTGAAAAGGTTGAAGAAAAGTAGGGGAACTTGGACCATATCTATTCTGGGGTTACTTTGTTTCATAGCTATTTGGGAGCTCGTTGCTCGTTGGCTCGGACCTACTAAATTACCCTCACCACTGACAGTCTTCTCTGGATTCGTCTCTACATTCAATTATTCTCTTCGTATATCGATCCAGGGAGGGGGAGAGGGCGGATTTAAGCCACACATTTTTTATACATTGCAAAGGACGCTCACGGGTTCCTTCGCTGGAATTGCTATCGGCATAGGAGTGGGTCTAGCCATGGGCTGGAGTAGAAGGTTGCGTATGGCTATCGAGCTTCCACTTGAGGCCATTAGAACCATCCCTCCCCTGGTCTTGATTCCTTTTTTTCTGATGTGGTTTGGAAGAGGACCTCGGGCCCAGTTTTCTATCCTGGCTTTGTACTGTTTTTTTATGCTCACCATTAACACCCTGGAAGCAATTAATAACGTTCGTCCATCACGCCTAAATTTTGCTCTCACTCTGGGAGCTAGCCGAGGACAGATATTTAGAACCGTCGTCCTGCCCAGCATCGTACCGGAGCTGACCGGGGGTATTAGAGTTGCCATCGGAACTTCTTGGGGAATTCAGGTAGTGGCCGAATTAATGGGAACTCCTTGGGGGATCGGTAAAGTTTTTGAGCTTTCTAGGGCCCTTCAGGCTCTCGACCTTATTATAATTGGAATCATGTGGATAACCATTTTGGCCGTCATAACTGACTTAGCCTTTCTTTCCTTAGCCAAATACATCACTCGATGGGCTCCAAGAGTATCCTAGGTCAGCGACAAGAGGTGCTCGTTAGGAGTTACTCATCCTAAGCCTGAGAAAGACAGTGGTGTGCACAACAAAAACACTGAAAGGAGTCGAAAATGCCCAAATTCATCGATTTGACTGCTAGACTAAAAGAGGGAATGATTCAAAACCACTATAATCACCCTCGAGCACCTCTTCTCTGGCCCTCCCAGAGGCATGACATAACCCAGTATGATTTTGTGGAGAGGTGGGCGCCCCAGGATCAACCGCCCCTCTTCGATGGTTTGCCTGCCGAGGCTGGTCAATGGGGAAAGGGACATGGATGGGCTAGCGAGCAGTTCATTCTTGGTGGACATTGCGGTACCCATATGGACGCAGGAGCTCATTTTGACCATCGAGACACAGCTCAATATGTCCAGGACATACCAATAG
>NJBP01000057.1 GCA_005223085.1 Candidatus Aerophobetes bacterium Ae_b3b
ATTCCTCCTTTTCTGATAGCCTCAACTACTTTAACAGCCTCATCGGCTGACCTTGCCCTGATGACAGGAATAACTCCACCCTCAAGCATAATCCCAAGTTTTTCACTTTTTTGACTCATACCTTCTTTCCTCCTTTATCTTACCTGATGAGTTTTTCCTTGCCGCATGCGACTACAACCCATTCGAACCGCTACCGAAATAACCGCCTATGTCAAAAAAACTCCCCATTCACCAACCGTATTTATACCAGAAATTATCCCAAAAAGCAACCCGACCACGCTTGTTAGTCAAAGTTCGGCGCATTTTCAAACCCTAAACTAAACCCATTGTATTATATGAATAAAGATTGATAGACCACAATCACTGAAGAGAGAAATCTTAAAACTAGCTATTGATAAGTGTTTACAAACCAATCAATCAGTCGTCGAGAAATGCTGACCCTGTCAGGTATGGGAGGCAGGTTATTAGCTGTAAACCAGCCTGCATCTGCGATCTCAGTTTCACCGATGGTAATTTTGCCACTAGCATAATCGGCGGTAAAAGCAACCATAAGTGAATTGGGGAAGGGCCAGGGCTGGCTGCCGAAGTAGCATATATTTTCCACCTCTATACCAACTTCCTCCTTAACCTCCCTCCTAACACACTCCTCAAGTGCCTCTCCTGGTTCGACAAAACCGGCAATAACACTATATAATCCAGGGGGAAAGCGATGGGCCCGGGTAAGAAGTATCTGCTTATCCTTGAGCACTGCTACTATTATAGCGGGAGATATACGAGGAAAATTTATAAGCCCACACCGAGGACAGACTTTGGCCCGTTCATTCGGCCTGGTTTGGGTGGGAGTTCCGCATCGCCCGCAATACTGGTGCGTCTGATCCCAATTCATAATTTGAATAGCACGACCCGCTAGCCAGAAAAGATTTTCTTCCAGCAAGCCGAATAGTGGTCGTAATCCCTGAAACGTCATACCCTCAGGGGCCGAAGCACCAGCAGCTAATTCTGCCGAATAGCAGGCTCGCCCATCTAGTGTGCCAAGATACTGCTTTCGTATTGGTTTTAGGTTTAGTGATTCCAAATCAGTGGCGCACGGGATGGCAGCGGCTTTACTCTTCAATTTAATGAGGAGCTTATCGCCACGAAACACAAACCACCATGCAGGTTCAGTCTTTTTTGATAATGGCACCACTCCTGGCACAAAACTCATAGAAAATCCTTTTTTTCTTTTTTTGGAACTTGAATTTTATCGGAGCTAACTTGAAACAACTAAACTACTTCGTTTATGTTCCTAAATTGGGATAGTCCGCGAAGTACTTTGTTATGCACGATTCTAGGTGAAGCCTCAAATGGTTACTTTCCGTTATTGCCGTTTTGAGACAAATGAGAGACACGTCCTCTTTGCTCATCCAGAAAATACCCAGGTGGTTTTTTGAGAACTGTGGCGATTTTGACCAAGGCTCTTGTGGATGGCAGTAGTGCACCGGTTTCATAGTGAGAGATGCTTTTCTGTTGGGCAGTGATTCTGTGGGGAAGCTGAGTTCGGGTTAAATCAAGTTCTATGCGGGGTAGCTTTACCTTTTTGGCTGATTTCTTTGTACCCACTTGTTTTCTCTTTTTTGAAAAACATGAGAAAACACTTGGAAAAATACGCCTCCTAAGACATGAGTTAGTTACAAAAGATTATTGCTCTATGTACCTCGCATTATTAATATATACTAATTTGTGATAAACGCAAGGTTTTTTTATCCTACCTATTGCACAAAATGAGAAAAATAGTACCAACAAAATTCACACCCTTTACCCGATTAGATGATAGACATAAGAGCTCCAAGGGCCGTATTTATGAGGTGGGCATCTCTTTTCATAGCTTTGAATTAGGCTTTCCCACCGTAAAATCCCAATTTCCCTTTTTTACTGTTGTAGAAAGGTAAGGTATCTTTCGCACACAGGCAAGGATCAAGGCCATTGCATGAGTGGATACCTCATCAACACAGTAATCCGGAACATTAGCCATATCTAGATTAAGAATCCTTTATTCTCCCGCTGCATACCTCCACAGCAGTGACTGCATATACTTTAGCAGCATCAACCAGGTCAGCAATGTTAACGTACTCCTCGGTAGTATGGGCTTTGATAACAGGACCTGGTCCAAACACCGCTGTAGGTATCTTTGCCCTATTTACGAGAAGAGAAGCGTCGGTCCAGCCTGACATTCCTGCAATCTCCGGATTCCTACCTGGAACATATTTGAACGCCTTACTGAGAGCCCTTACAATCTTACTATCCCTAGAAATTTCCATGGGTTCATGGGGAGGAATTTTTAGGCCCTGTTTTCCTATTTCCTCCAATTGCTCCCTAGTATCAGGGCCAACAGGGGTTGGATTTACCTCGGCCTTAAATTCAGCATAGGTATTCTCCAATTGTCTAATCACACTACGAATTTCACTTAATACATCCTCGATCTTTTCTCCCGGCAGGGTTCTTCGATCAAGTTGAATTTTGCATAGATCCGGAACAACACTATTACGGACTCCTCCCCATATCTTTCCTATATTAAGCGTAGGGCAGCCAACTAGTCGGTTAGACCTTAAAGTCTGTGATAACTTTGGAACCAGCTTTTCTTCTAAAACACAGACTAATCTAGCAGCATTCACAATAGCATTTATACCCTCCTTAGGGATGCTGGCATGAGAAGCTTTCCCTTTAATAGTTATTTCTATCCATTCTATTCCCTTATGGGCGATCACTATTTGAAGATCCGTGGGCTCGCCTACTAGTGCCGTATCATACTGGCAACCTTCCTCTATAAGACGTTGAGTTCCTTCATTAATATTTTCTTCCCCTACCACCGCCGCCAAAATAAGATTGCCTTTAAGTTTCATTCCCGCCCGCTTTATAGCTATTAGAGCATAAGTCATCCCCGCTAATCCTGATTTCATATCGACTGCTCCTCTTCCCCAGATCTTACCATCCTTAACTTTCGCCCCGTAGGGGTCTTTCATACCGAGAGGAGGAACGGTATCCATATGACCGTTGAAAAGCAAATTAGGCCCCTTGCCTGTACCTCTAAGTCTGGCGATGACATTGGATCTTCCCTCTGCCACTTCCTGGAGAACCACCTCTATACCTTCTCCCTCCATAAAATCCTTTAAAAATAAGGCAATTTCTTTCTCTCTGGAAAGTGTATCCTTGTGGCTGGGTATTTTTATGAGGTTCTGGCAAAGCTCAACCAATTCTTTTTCTTCTATTTGTCCTAAGCACTTTATGATATCACCTTCCATCTTAGGCCCCCTGAGCAGATAACTTCTCTTACTTTTTTGACCGGCTTCTAAAATGCACTGGGTCAAGATACATTTAGACTATGGACTCTCAACGTATCTCCCTTCCTACCTTTGCTCCTTCCTGAATTGCGTGGTAAAAATCCCTCGGCTCCACAGAATCCCCGATTTTGTATATCTTTCCTTTAAACTCTGATTCTCTAAGTTCCTGCAAAAGCGTATCCTGGGACTCAAAACCCACGGAGATGATTAGAGAATCAAAGGGGTAACTTTCCTCACTCCCGTCATTTTTCTTAAAAATAGTCTGCTTATCCTCTACCTTCAAGATTTTCCTTGATTCCAGAATAGAAATCCCCTGTTCCTTTAGGCTATGTAAAAGATAAAAACGATTGGTAGAATGCTCATCTTGCAAAATCTCACTCAAGCTGAGCTCATCAAACAATTTCACCTTCTTTCCCTGCAAACTAAGATGCCAGGCTATCTCACATCCCACCAGTCCGGCTCCGAGAACAATTACTCTTTCTCCCAGTTCGAGTTTACTCTGATTATCTAAGACCTCGACAGCAGTGTAAAGAGCTTCTCTTTTCAATCCGGGGATCCAGGGAATCACATGCTCAGAACCTGTAGCCAGAACAGCTACTTCAGGATTTTCCTCGACTATTGTGGAGACATCAGCTTCCTTTTCAAGCCGCAGCTCAACCCCGCTTTTTTCTATTTTTCCAAGATAATAGTCAAGGAGTCTTTTTACATCTTTTTTAAAAAAAGGAACCGAGGAGGGGACCATATTACCCCCTAACCTTTTGTTTTTCTCATGAAGGGTAACCTTATGGCCTCTTTTGTCTAGAGTAAGGGCCGCCTCAAGGCCAGCCGGTCCACCACCAATCACCATAACTTTCTTTGCTCTATCAGTTTTGCCGATGCGGTATTTTCTCTCTTTACCCAGAGAAGGATTAACGGTACAGCGAACTTCCTGACCAGAAAATAGCCTTTTATGACATCGGTTACACCTTATACAGGGAATAATTTCCTCTATCCTACCCTCTTCCACCTTAAGAGGCCAGTAGGGGTCGGCAAGGAGGGCTCGGCCCAGGGCAATTAAATCTACCTTCCTCTCTTCAAGGACCTGTTCTACATAAAAAGGGTCGACAACTCCTCCCCCGGCTATGACAGGAATAGAAACCTCTAATTTTATCCTCGCCGCCAGCCCGATAACCTCCCCCGGGGGTGCATAAAGAGGAGAAACATCCGGATATCTGGAGCCATCTAGCTCATGGGTAGTAGAGGCAACATGAAGGTAATCAACTCCAATTTTCTCCATATGTTGGGCGATTTTCTTAGCTAATTCTAATTCCACCCCACCTTTTAGATGTTCATAGGCGCTGAATTTAAAACCCACCGGGAAAACCCTCCCACACTCTTTCTTTATTTCCCTTACTATTTCTGCAGGAAACCTCATTCTTCCCTCAAAATCCCTCCCATACTCATCTTCTCTGCGGTTGGTATGGGGGGAGATAAACTGACCAATAAGGTAGGTATGGGCTCCATGAATTTCCACTCCGTCAAACCCGGCTATTTTTGCTCGTTTTGCGGCTTGAGTGAATTTTTCTACTAGCTCCTCTATTTCCTGTTGGCTCAACTCCCGGGGAGTATCCTCATAAAGCGGGGTGGAGACAGCGGACGGGGCAACAGGTTGGAGCCCGGTAATCGATTTCACCGCTCTTCCACCATGATGGGCAATCTGGAGAAAAATTCTGGCCCCGTATTCCTGCACCGTCTCAGCAAGGTAATTTAAGCCACAAACCTGTCTTCCTGAAAAAATTCCCGGAGAATCCATTCTCTGATCATCAACCACAGAGGCGAACTGAGTTATGATTAATCCCGCTCCACCACGGGCTCTCTCTTCATAATAATCGACAACCCGCTCAGTAAGCGAACCATCAGGGTTAATCATTCCTACATCCATAGGAGCAAGAGCTATTCGATTTTTGATGGAGAGATTGCTGATATTTACCGGGAAAAATAATTTTGAAAAATCTGCAGGGCTTTTCTGATATATTTTCACAAAATGCTCCTTATCCTGTCAAAAGCTTCTCTTATATTATCTTCAGAAGTAGCAAAGGAAAACCTGAGATATCCCTCTCCTCCGGAGCCAAAGGCAGAGCCAGGAACAGTTACCACCTTTGCCTCCTTTAAGAGCCTTAGAGCAATATCCTCGGATTTATCACCCAACCTTCTTACATTGACAAAGGCGTAAAAAGTTCCCCGGGGAGGACAGCAGGAAAAAGACCGGGTTTTCTCAATCTCTTGTAACAAGGTAGCTCGTCGTCTCCGATATTTTGTAAGCATATCCATTACTGCCTCCTCACCTCTCTTCAGGGCTGTTAAGGCCGCCTCCTGGGAAATGGAGCTGGCGCAGGCGGCTACATTCTCCTGAAGCTTGGTCATCTCCCTGATAAGCGGCTCTGGACCAAGAACATAACCTACCCTCCAGCCCGTCATGGCATAGGTCTTGGAAAATGTATTAATTACGATAGTTCTTGATTTCATCTCCGGCAGAGAGCAGATACTATGATATTCCCCATCATAGATTATTTTCTCGTAGGCCTCATCGGAAATAATTAGGATATCATTTTCTTTACAAACCCTGACTATCTCCTGGAGCTCGTTAGAACCATAAACACTGCCGGTGGGATTATGGGGAGAGTTAATGATTATAGCCCTGCATCTGGGTGTAAGGTGGGAGAGAACCCTATCTGCGGTTAATATCCATCCTCCCTCTTCGGAGAGCGGTACAAAAACAGGCTTTCCCTCGGCAAGAAGCACCTGCGCCTGGTAATTTGGCCAGTAAGGATCGGGAATAATTACCTCATCACCAGAGTTAAGGATAGACATCAGGGTTAAGACCAGAGCCTCCATAGCTCCCACAGTGATGAGTACCTCACCTTCAGGATCATAGTAGGCTCCTTGCTCTTTTTTATATTTTTCGGCTACGGCTCTTCTCAGAGATAAAAAGCCAGCATTGGGTGTATAGTGAGTCTTACCTTCCTTTGCTGCCTGAAAAGCAGCCTCAATTATGAAGGAAGGGGTGGCAAAATCTGGTTCTCCCATACAAAGATGAATGGCATCAGGATGTTTAGCTGCCAGGTCAAACATACGGCGTATCCCCGAGCGGGGAAGCTGCAAAATCCTCTCAGAACAGAGCAATTGCACTGAATCTCTCCCCAAAACATTATTTTACTGCTCCAAAGGTCAATCCCCGCACAATGTACCGCTGCAGGTAAACCACCAGGACAAATGCGGGAATGAGCGCCAGAGTGGAAAGTGCACACATGAGGGGCCAGTCAAATCTCATGGTTCCGGCTAAAGATGCTACCAGGACAGGAACAGTACGCGCTGCCTCCGAGGTTAAAACAAAAGCAAATAAAAACTCATTCCAGGACAAAAGAAATACCAGAGCAGATACTGCCACGATCATAGGGGCAGCTACCGGAACCAGAACGTACAAAAGAATCTGAGTTCTGGTAGCTCCATCAACTATGGCAGCTTCTGCCAGTTCAGAGGGAATCTCCTCAAAGTAACTTTTTAAAAGCCATATAGCAAGGGGAAGATTAATGGTAAGATGAGCCACCATTACTGCAAATATGGTATCTACCAGACGGAAGCTGCGCAGAATAATGTAAAGGGGAACAATTATTCCAAAGGCAGGAGCCATTCTTACAGTAAGTATCCAGAAACCTATATTTTGACTTGCCTTGGTCTTGAGATTGGCCAGAGCGTATCCTGCCGAAACGCCAAGCACCAGTACCAGGACAACATTAGATAAAGATACGATGGCGCTGTTCAGAAATGCCTTAAGCATCCCTCCTCCAAGAGCTTTCTGATAAGCTTCAAAAGTAGGTCTCCAGATAAGAGCAGGAGGAATCTTCAGAGCCTGGTACATACTCTTAAAGGAGGATTGGACCAACCAGATGAGGGGGAAAAGAACAAAAACAAGGTAGGTAAAAACAATAGCATAGAGGACTAGCTTCTTTAAATTACTGTACTTTTGCCCATACATCAGGTAATTCTCCTTATCAGGAAAATACTCACCCCTATGGTCATAATCAGCATAATAATGGCCAGAGTCGCTGCCTGACCCAGATGAAAGTAGAGAAAACCGATCTTCCAGCCTAAAAGAGGAAAGGTCTGGGTAGCGGTTCCCGGTCCCCCACTGGTCATAACGAAGATAGCGTCAAACACATTAAAGGCATCAATAAACCTTATGATCAAAGCTATAATAATAGCCGGTTTTATTAAAGGAAAGGTGATATGGCTAAACAACTGCCAGCTTGAGGCTCCATCTATTCTTGCCGCCTCATAAAGATCAGGGGAGACCGCCTGCAGACCAGCAAGGAGGATCAAAAACATCAAAGAGGTCTTGCTCCAGATATCGGCCAGTATAATCGAGCTCAGAGCCAGTGAAGGATCGGCAAGGAGACTTTTCATAAACCCCATAGCGGGTAGTATAAAGGCTCCTATTACTCCCACTTCTCTGTTTAAGGCGAATTTCCAGGCAAAACCTGCTACCACCGGAGGAATCACCAGAGGTAGAGCGATGAGGGTTCTCATTATCCCCCTGCCTTTCAACTGCTCGTTCAGTATCAAGGCTAACCCCAGACCCAGGATAAAGGTTAAGGTGGTAGTCGAAAAGGTATACATTACTGAAACTTTTAACGACTGAAGAAACTCAGACGAGGTTAAAACACGGGAGAAATTCTCAAATCCGATAAAAGGCATGCCTCTTTTAAACAGTACCCACTCGTGGAAGCTGACGTAAAAGAGAAAAAAGGTAGGAAAAGCAACTATGGACAGAAGAACCAACAAGGCAGGGAGGAGGAATTTATACTGCCAGCTCAATTTATTTTCCTCTGGGGGCCAGTAGACTCTGACCCCCATTTTTATCTTTTCCTACTTCTTGTAGTAGCCTGCTCTAAGCATAGTCTCCAGTGCCCAGGTCTGCAGTCCAGAGAGAACTGCCTCAACAGATTTCGTTTTAGCTATGGCCTCTGATGTAGCGGTTCCTACTCTATCCATATACTCATTAAGTTCAGGAATGTACGGAAAATAAAAAGGTTCTGCCTCTAAGATGGACTCCTCGTTGAGTTTTATCTCCTCCAGTCCATATCTTTTAATCAGAACATCGCTATACAGAACAGATTTCATGGTGACATTGGGCCACTGGGTTCTCTCGGCAAAGGCCTGCATGGATTCTTTCCCCATAAGGAAAGTAAGTACTTTCCAGGCTTCCTTTTTATGCCTTGAGTCTTTATTAATTCCCAGGGAGAAGGTCCAAAAGCTCTGTATCTGCTTTCCACCAGATCCGGTGGGACTCTTGGAAAATCTGGTATACTTTTTGACCTGCTCATCTTCGGTAACCCCGAGAGCTGCATAGGCATTAATAGCTGAGGGCATAAGTATCGCTGCTTTACCCATAGCGTAAATATTCATCATATCTACCCAGGTATGGGTGGAAATTCCGGGAGGGCCGTACTTCTGGCAAATTTCAACAAAGGCACCGAATCCGGGAGCAAAATCTCCGGTAAAAATGGGCATAGCCTTTTTCTCCTTGATCTGGTCGGGAGTCATTGCCCCTCCCTCAAACCAAGCAGGATACCCGGCCCAGGCATAGACAAATCCTGCCACATCCAAAGTAGGTTCCTCACCAGGTGCACCACGCATGGTTACCGGATAAACATCGGTTATCCCCTCTCCACGCAGACCGGACTTTAACGCTTCCAGCACCTGGTAGAGTTCATCTGTAGTTTTAGGGGAAGTGAGCCCATATTTATCAAAGATATCTTTCCTGTACATTATACCGGCTCCAAAGGAGTAGTAGGGCAGTGCATAGAGTACTCCTTCAACCCGGTTGGCATCCAAAAACTGGGGATAAACATCTTGGGGATCAAAGTATCCACCGGGATAAAGCTCCAGGTATTTATCCAGAGGCTCCAGAAAGCCGCCATATCCGTAAGTCTGTACACCTCCGTCAGTTCCCACCAGCACTAAATCATAGCGGCCGGTTCTTGCAGCAAAATCGGCAGCTACTTTCTGTCTGATCGCAGTTTCATCTCCCCATTCGATCCGTACATCCACTCCTTCTTTTTCCTCAAACTGCTTTAACCTCTCTGTTTCATCTACCCCAGTGCTACCAAAGAGCTCCGGCCAGGCAAAACCCTGGGCAAAAACGAGAACCCTGATTCCGGTTTTGGCTGCTCCAGCAGGTAAACTCATCAGTGAGATCACCAAGGCCAGACTCACTGTTAGGCCTACAGCCTTTAAAAAATTCTTACTCATCTTGACCTCCTTTACCTTCTTGGTCTTACCTTTTCCCAAACTGAGCCATTTTTAATCTATTCACCACCTCCTTTTTCTGGCCCTTTTTAGCTTTTGTGGTTAAATCTGTACCGGTTTTTCCGAAGAAAAAGGATCTCGAAGCTTATATAAAAGTTGGAGGTACCGATAGTTTTTTTAAAGCTGAGATTGCCCGATCTATATGCTGCTGGCCATCCCTTAGAGTAAATAGCTTATGTCCTGGCAAAAGCACATCTACAGAGAGATTGGCCAGACGATTAATATAACTGCGGTAATCGGCAAGGTTTGAGCCCCAGTAATTTAAAAGACCAATTTCTCCATCGTAAAACACCACATCTCCGGTAAAGAGGATGTGCTTTCCTCGGTGCTCTAAAAGATAGCAGGTTGACCCTGGACTATGCCCCGGGGTGTGAATAGCCCTTAGTTGAAGCTCTCCAACCCAGATAGCATCCCTATTCGATACAACAACATCGGTAGAGCAATGGGGGAAAAGGTAATCCGGTGAATAGATACCGTTTTCCTTGGCAATGATGAGTCCGAGTTCTTCATCTGTTCCCCTCTCCAATAAATTGACCTCGTCTCCAGGAACAAAAATTTTGCACCGCAATTTTTCTCTCATTCCCTTGCATCCTCCGGCATGGTCTGCATGGGTATGGGTAAGGATGACTTTATTAATCTTAGTGGGGTCAAAACCATCTTCTTCTATGTTAGCAAAGATCCTTTCAATCTCAAGGCCCACTCCCGCATCAATTAGAGCAGGTTCACCTCCTCCATCTAAAAGGTAGATATAGGAATCATTAGAGTGAGAAAGACCTACCATTCCTGCTCCTACAAGGTAAATACCAGGCATAATCTTCATAGTGATATTTCTCTCTCCTTTTCTGCAGATTCTACCGCCGCCAGAGCTATTTTCACCGACTCCCGGGCATCCTCAAGACAAACCCTTTTCTGGGACTCTCTTTTAAGCACACAGCAGGTAAAATACTCTAGCATCCGGTGAACTGTTCCCCGACCATGGCCATTAATAACTGGCCAGAAAAAAATGTCAGGGTACTCACTTCTCTTCTCGGTCCAGATGGGCATGCCCATAGCGGGAGACTCAATGCTGGCAACACCCCGGGAGCCTATGACTTCCACTGTAGAATTTAGCTCAGTGGGAGCTCCATCGGGAAGCAGCCAGGAGGTCTCCACTACAGCAATTCCACCACGGGAGAAGGTTAGAACCGCCCAGTAAGTATCAGCAATTTTAGGATCTAAAACATTTACCTTTCTGGCGTATACTTTGATCACCTCATCCTCCATATACCAGCGGCAAAGGTCAATCTCATGTATACCAGTCTCCAGCATCGGTGTGTGTTTAGCGTGCTGCTCAAAAAGGCCCTTCCACACATTTCTCCTGCTGTAAATGGAAACGATTTTTCCCAGCTCACCTTTTTTTATTCTCTCCTTTAGTAACTCATAACGGATATCAAAACGGAGAGTATGGGCTACCATAAAGATAACCTCTTTTTCTCTGGCCTTCTGGATTATCCTGTCAACTTCTTTGAGAGTAAGGGCAAGAGGTTTTTCCGCCAGGACATCCTTTCCTGCCTCCAGAGCTAACAGGATAGGCTGGACATGACGTTCAGGTTCAGTCGATACTATGATAGCCCGAGCTTCTGCGTTCTGGATAATTTCCTGAAAATCCAGATAGTATTTTTTGATCCCATACTTCTTGCAGATCTGTCTACACCTTTCCTCACTCCGGGAACACACAGCTACTACATCGACATAAGGTAGGGCAGAGAGAGCTGAAAGTTGGACATCTCCCCATCTTCCAAGACCAATAAGACCTATTCTTACCCTGTCCATTCTGACATTCCTATCTTTTTCCTTCTAACTTTCCCATTTCCCTCTGGCCTTTTTTACCTCCTCTATGAACTGTTCTGCTTTTCTGGTTATCACTTCAAACTGCGCTTGCGCCACAGCTTTTTTATCCACCAGGGCACTACCGACTGAGATGACCGAAGCTCCAGCCTTAATAAACTCTCCGGCATTATCTAAACTCACCCCTCCGGTGGGATTAAGCAGGATCTGGGGTAAGGGTGCCTTTATGGCTTTAATGTACGAGGGTCCACCCAATTGACCGGCTGGGAAAACCTTCACTACATCCGCCCCCATCTCCCAGGCTCTCACTATCTCGGTAGGAGTCATGGCCCCGGGGATTACAATCTTACTGTACCTTTTACATAGCCTCACCAGTTCGGGATTAAGACAGGGTCCCACAATGAATTCGGCGCCGGCCAAAATAGATGCTCGGGCGGTTTCCGGATCCAGTACTGACCCCGCCCCCAACAATATCTCATCGCCGGCCTCCTTAGCCAGGCTTTCCATAACTCCTATGGCACCGGGAACCGTCATAGTGATCTCAATGGTATTAATTCCTCCTTTTCTGATAGCCTCAACTACTTTAAGAGCCTCATCGGCTGACCTTGCCCTGATGACAGGAATAACTCCCCCCTCAAGCATAATCCCAAGTTTTTCACTTTTTTGACTCATACCTTCTTCCCTCCTTTATCTTACCTGATGAGTTTTTCCTTGCCGCATGCGACTGCAACCCATTCGAACCGCTACCGAAATAACCGCCTATGTCAAAA
>NJBP01000058.1 GCA_005223085.1 Candidatus Aerophobetes bacterium Ae_b3b
ATTTAACAGAAAAAGAATAAAAAATAAAGGGAATAAAGGTTTCCAGACATTAAAATTGATGGTAAACCAATAAGAGTAGATATCTTTATTTGGATAAAGAAAAAACTATGCCCTACCAATACAAAAGCAAATCATTATCAGATGATGAGGTCAATAAACTAACCGATGCCTGTGAAACCTTTAGAGAGAAATTTGTCATCGGATAACAACCCCCAAACCAGAGGAACTATTCAGATCCCAGCAAAAAAAGTCCCCAAATTTAGGCCGGGGAAGGGGTTAAGGGAAAAGGTGAAGTAAAGAAAAATAGGCAGGAAAACTTAAGGAGAATAATAAAGTGGCCAAAGGCACAATAGCACGATTGATAAAAGACCGAGGTTATGGATTTATCGCCACCGAGGATGGAAAAGATGTATTCTTCCACCAAACAGGCCTTCAGGGTCTGAGCTTCGATTCTTTAAAAGAAGGACAACCCGTGGAATTCGAAACTGAGGAAGGACCTAAGGGTCCTCGCGCAGCAAACATAAGATCATCTGAAAAGACCGCAGACTAACAATCCGAGCAATCCGAGGCACCACCAAATGCAACCACACCACAGTTCCACCAATTTGTCAAGCTAGTCAACCCACAAATAACAGAACCTATCCAGGTCCCAGCGAAAAAAGCCCCCAAGTTTAGACCGGAGAAAGGGTTGAGAGAGAAGGTGAGGTAAAGAAAAATAAACAGTGCAGCTGGAGGGCTAAGAGAGAGTTGAGAATTATAGATTAAATTTTTAGCAAGAAAAAGGGAGATGAGAAATGAGAGCCTATCAAAAAGTTTTATGGGTGGTGGGTTTAGTTGCCCTAGGAGCGTTTTCTCTGGCCGGATTTTTAGCAGATGCAGGATTCATCCCTCGGACTACTGTATACTTTGCTCTGACGAAGATGTGGCTTGAGCTCACTATCAGATTAACTGCAGGAGCTGTTTTTCTATTCCTTCTTGTTCTTAGTATTTACCTGCCCATATCAACCTGGCTTAAAGGTGCAGGTGGATGGATTACCCTTTCTAATCCTTTAGGGCCCTTGAGTATATCCACAGAAGCAATATCTAAATTCATCCAAAGAACAGGGGAAAAAATGGAGGAGGTGACAGGTGCAAAGATAAAAATCAAGCCTGCAAAAGAGGGAGTCGAATCTTATGTAACCTTGTCAGCTCATGGTGAGGCAGAAGGAGGAGTTCCTCGTCTGGTAAATGATTTCCAAGAGATGGTTAAAAAATATCTTGTGGAACAGGTGGGGATTCCCGATGTGAAAAAGGTAGAGGTAAGAGTAACAAAGATATTTTAAAAAGGAGAAAAAGTGAAGTGAAGGGAGACAAGAAGATGGGAGGATTTGAGGAACTGGGAAAGAAGCTAGATAAGTTAGCGGAAAAAACTAGAAGCCGTACTCAGGAAGGGGTGGAAAAGACCAGGGCAGAAGCTAAAAACTGGGGAGAAAAAATAGATAAACTAGGGGAGAAAATTAAAAAAACTACCCAGGAAGGAATAGAAAAATTCGCCCTTGAAACAAAAGAAATAGGCCAGGTTGCCAAACTAAGGTCCGAGGTCAGACAGAGAAAAAAGGAGATGGAAAGTTTTCTCAAAGAGCTAGGGGAAAAGACATACCAGCTTCACCTGAAGAAGAGAATTGGCAACGTGGAGCTTAAGAAGTTAGGGAGTAAAATTACGAAACTGAAAAAAGGCATAGAGTCGAAGGAAAAGGATATTCAGAGATTAAGAGAGAGGTAAAGAGTAGGAAAAAAGACGCACATAGAGGCTCATAGAGACAGTTTCTCAAGACAAGACAGGCTATTGACCTGGGTAAAATCAAAGTGCCTCTATCAAGAGATTTTTTTCGAGCCAGTTGTGGGAAAGAGGGATTTTAAGAAAAACGAGGAAGATTTCTCGACCCGCATCTTAGCTCTAATAAGGCAGGCTCCTTGGGCCGGCCAGACCATAACCCTGCCGGAGCTAAGTCGGGTCTTTAATTTTACCCCTTTATTACACTATTTAAACTTGCGACGTCGCAATTTTCCACCAAATCTACACCAAAACCCTATCTTAACCCCAAAACCACAACCCAACAAAAAAGGCCTCAAAACACAGCTCTTTTTGACACAAGCCACTTTTCCGCTAAGATAAAATGGGTCTGAACATTCTTTATCCTCAGAGCAACTAAGCCGTAAGGGAGACAAAGGATGGCTGAGAAAACCATAAAACTGATAGTGGAAAAGGTACTGAGGTGGCATAAGGCTGAGACTGTAGCGCTTTGGCTTATCATTGCAATAGGAGCTATTCTTATACCAGCTGGGATAGGTGTATACTTTTGTGTTGATGACCTGGCTATTACTCAATATGTTTTTGCAATTCCTGCAAAAAGCTTCGTTGTGTCTGAAGTGAAAATGTTATGTAGTTTTGCCAAAGTTTTGGGGATTGTTTTTGCTCTCGCCGGTATTGCCGTCATAATCCTAGCATTGGATAGGTTATCTCTTACCAAAAGTGCATATAGAATGGCCTCTCGTTTATCAGCAAAGGAGAAGTTAGCTCCTTTCCACGTGAAGATCGTAAGGTCACGGTAAAAACCAAAATCACCCCCAATAATACGGGTAAATAACAGGAGGCACAAAATGAACAAGGGAGAATTAGTAGGAGAGGTAGCCAATCAGACAGGGCTAACAAAGAGAACATCTAGGGAAGCGGTTGATGCAATAATCTCAGCTATAACCGACTCTCTGACCAGAGAAGAAAGAGTCACTTTAGTAGGTTTTGGAACTTTTCGGGTCATGGAAAGAAGAGCAAGAAGGGGAGTTAATCCTCAAACAAGAGAAACTATTCAGATACTAGCTAAAAAAGTCCCCAAATTTGTTGCCGGGAAGAATTTGAAGGAAAATATGAACTGACAACAAGAGTGGGATGAAACCGTCTCTACCATAAAAGAAAATTTGGTTATCATCCGAGAAATGATTCGCAGACTACCAAACGAGGATTTTAATTCGATACTGAAAGTAATAAACGAGGCTGCACAAACTTATAAAGGGGTAATTCCAGATGACAGATGGAAAGAACCGTATATGTCAGTTAGAGAACTAAGAGAACAAATTGATTCGGGTGTTGAATTTTTTGGCTTAGAAGAAAAGGGGGAAATAATTGGAGTAATGGGAATCCAATATGTTAAAGACGTTACATTAATTAGGCATGCTTATGTACTTACAAAACACCAAAGAAGAGGAATAGGAAGAAAGCTACTTAAATATCTAATAAATTTAGCCAGATGTCCTGAAATTCTGGTAGGAACCTGGAAGGCTGTAAACGGGGCCATCCAATTCTATGAAAAACACGGATTTGAGTTAACATCGTCCAAAGAAAAGGATAGCCTTCTGAGAAAATATTGGGACATTCCTGAAAGGCAAGTAGAAACTTCTATTGTATTACGATTCAGTAGAAGGTGAAATTTCATCTTCAATTAGAAGTTTGTTGATAAAGATAAAAACGGCAAGGTATTTTTGAGGCCATTAGCCCGGTCAAAAATTCTCGTCTATGGGTCTATTTTGCAAAGAGAACAGGGCACAGACATCAATTTACGCAAATAAGCCAATTTTAGGCTGAATAAGAGACAGGGAGGAAAAGATGAGCTTTAAGGGAGTATTGATTATCATTGGGATAGTAGCTTTGGGTGTTGTCATTACCTTTGGAGTTGAGGAAATTAGATTTAGGTCGATGAATAGAGCTCTTGTGACCGAGGTTAAAGCCCTCCGGGAAGAAAATCAGGGCCTCCAGGCCAAAAATGATGATCTCTCCGAAGAGACGAAAACTCTGAAAGCGGAACTGGAAGCAAAAACCCAAGAATATGAAGGAAAAATCTCCCAATTAGAAGAAGAAGTGAAAGAAATTGAGACAGCCAATCAAGACGTAGAAGCTCTTAGAGCTGAGGTTAAAACTCTCAAGGAAAAAAATCAGGGCCTGCAGGCCAAAAATGATGATCTTACCGAACAGATAAAGACTCTGAAAGCTCAACTAGAGGTAAAAACACAGGAATACGAAGAGAAAATTTCCGAATTAGAAGAAAAGAGAAGGAGTCTTCAGGAAAAAGTCAGGCAATTGGAGGAGGTGATAAATAAAGTTCGAACTATTTTAGCAGAGAAAGAGTAGCTTTTGCGGATGAGCTTCATCAAATTAACAAAGAAGGAGCAAGATGAAAACCGATATAGGTAAGCAGGTTCGCGAAAGGATAGCAGCCTTACTTACAGCAGCTTTCGGTTTGGTAGCAGCCTTGACCTGGAACGGGGCTATCCGGACCATTTTCACGAGGATTTTCGGAACTGCTGAGACTGTTGTGGGGATGCTAATTTATGCGGTAGTGGTAACCATTATAGCGGTTATTGTAACCATAATAATTGCTAGAAGTGTTGCCAAACAGGCATAACCAGTAGGGTTTGTTTTAGGAACACGGAAGGATGGTTTGACCCATTTTTGCAAATATGTCTATTTTAGGCGGGCTAAGAAGGAGGCGAGGGAAATGGGAGGATTTGAGGAACTGGGAAAGAGACTAGATAAGTTGGCGGAAAAGGTTAAGAGTCGTACTCAGGAAGAAGCAGAAAAGGCTGGAGTTGAAATCAAGGAGTGGGGAAAGAGACTTGACGAACTTGGGGAAAAGATCAAGAAAATCACCCAGGAGGGTGTAGAGAAAGTTTCCGGTGAGACAAAAGGGATAGTCCAAATTACAAAGCTAAGGTCCGAGATCAGAGAGATAGAGAAGGATATTGATACACTAACTAAGCAGCTAGGGGTAAAGACCTACCAGCTCCACCTGGAGAACAAGATTGGCAATGTGGAGCTCAAAAAGTTAGGAGGCAAAATTACCCAATTCAAAAAAGACATAGAGGCAAAAGAGAAAGGTATTCAGAGACTAAGAGAGAAGTAGAGCGTAAGAAAAAAGACGCACATAGATATGCTACATCGGGCGTATCTCTTGTTAAGTTAATGTATATGACCTTGGATATATCCTCGACTGGGAGTGTATCCGGACTGATTCGGACATGAGCGAGTTAGAAGGCGAAATTTCGGTATAAATGTTTAAGATAAAAAGGAGATCAGAATGAATATTTACGTAGGCAACTTGTCACGCGAGATTAGCGAGGAGGATTTGCGAGAGGCTTTTGAAGCCTTCGGGAAGGTGGCGTCAGTCACTGTTATAAAGGACAAGTTCAGTGGCGAATCAAGAGGATTCGGATTCGTAGAGATGCCCGCTAAAGCTGAAGCTCAGTCCGCGATCACCGGCCTGAAGGATAAGGAGCTAAAGGGCCGGACACTTAAAGTTAATGAGGCTCGTCCTCGCTCTGAAACCCCTAGTGGTGGACGAAGACCAGATGGTGGGCGGCGCTTCTAGTAAGCGGTGCTCAGACATAGTGGAGTTATAGTAGAACCTCGCCACCGTTTCGTCGAAGGACCTAAATTAGATTGAGCAGTGTGGAAGGAAGCAAAGATGCGTGAGATGGTTGAGTATATCGTTAAGCAGATAGTGGATAATCCAGAAGAAGTGAAGATTCAGGAGATAAAAGGAGACAAAGTTATCCTTCTCGAGATTTCTGTCGCCAAAGAGGATATGGGCAAGGTGATAGGTAAAGGAGGCAGAATGGCTACTGCTCTTAGAACGTTGGTAGGAGCCGCTGCAGCGAAGTTGAAAAAGAGAGCTACGGTGGAAATCTTGGAAGAGTAGACATCAAGAATGGAGGATAAGGAATGAGGGTAAACTGGGGAGCACTAGGCATAACTTATTGGCCTTATTCTGGTAGCAGCTTCAATCCTAGCTATGGGATTGATGGCAGTGAGAAGGATATCGAGATTAGAGCGGGAGATACCCATTATGAAGACGGGTATTCAACGAAATATCATTGCTCAGGAATACGCCTTTAGTAAAGCCGATTCCGAAAGAAGAGCCATTGCCATTGAGGATTTGAAAGAGGGATATGCACTGGCTGATAAATTTATGGGGAAATAGCACCACTGGGGAAAGTGTTCATTCTCAAAAATGCCCCATATAGGGGTATAATTGTAAGGCTTTATGGGACATTGCCTTCCAAGACCCTCTCCAGATGAAGATTCTGAGAAGCTATTTTAGGGGGTCTGAGACTTAAGGACGGGGGCAGTGGCCGGAAGGGAAGCAAGCAAAAGAATATACCTCACACCCAGGATATAACATATTTTGAAAACTTCAGGGGAACAGACTGAAGGGAGACCATAGGAGAGGAGGTGAAAACCATGACGAGGATCGAAGATTCTGTAGACATAAATGTCGCTCCTGAGAAAGTGAGTCAGTATCTGTGGAATGCAAGTAATCTACCCAATCATCTTCCCATATCCGACATAGAAATGCTGGAGGAAAGCAAGGAGGTTGTGAAATTCCGCCACAAAATCACAGCCGCAGGAAGAACAATGAATGTGGTTTGTGAGATGAGGCAACCTGAGCTGAACAGGAAAATAGCATTCAAGACAGTAGAAGGCATGAGAGTTGAGGGAACTTGGCTACTTGAGCCAACGAAAAAGGGCACCAAACTGACGGCTGTCATAGAATACACACCACCCGGATGGATATTTGGACCAATCCTAGACAAGTTGAAGATTAAAAAAGAGATGGGGAGGATGTACACAGAAAGCCTCCAGAAATTGAAGAAGACCCTGGAATGGAAGATAGCTCGTAGTCTGAAGGAATAGGATACGCCAACTGAGACTTGAGCTTAGACACACAATCAGGCTAGATTAAGATCTTACGCCGATTGACAAGATAGTATGATGTAAGTTGTGCAACCCCTGAGGAATTGTTAAACTCCATTGAAAATCTTCTTTCAGGAGGTGCACCATGTACTATCTTGGGATAGACCATCATAAAAGGTACTCCCAGGTGGCAGTAGTGGACGAGAAAGGTAAAGTTCGGATTAACTCTTCTGTGGTTAATTAGAAGGCATCTTTTGAGTCACTGAAAAGGATTCTTAAGGGGCCCTGTAAAGCAGTAATCGAGGCCGGACGCAAGTGGGGAATGATGTATGATTTATTAGAGGAGCTGGATATTGAGGTCACAGTAGCCCATCCCTTGAAAACAAGGGCCATTGCCGAGGCTAAAATCAAGCTGGATTCCATAGATGCCTGCACCTTGGCTCATCTTTTGCGAGCTGACTTAATTCCACCGGTTCATGTTCCAGCAAAGGAGATCAGGGAACAGAAAAACCTTTTGCGCCATAGACTGTGGTTAGTTAGGCTCCAAACCATGACCAAGAACCGGATCCACCAACTAATCGACCGAAATCATGTCAAGACCCCGAAGGTAAAGAACCTGCTTGGGACAACCAGGAGAAGATTCCTCCAAGGCTTAAACCTATCTGGGATTGATCAAAAACTCCTGGAAGATCATCTTGAGCTTCTGGATACCCTCCAGGAGCACATTAGAAAGACTGAAACTTGGATTGACAAAGAACCAAAAGATAACCCGCTCATTAGCATCTTAAATACTCTTCCCGGATTTGGAAAAATCTTGTCTGCCCTGGCAGCCTTAGAAATTGATGACATCAACCGTTTCCACACCCCGGCTAAGTTTGCCTCCTACTCGGGTCTTATTCCTTCTACCTCCGGGAGTGGAGAAAAAATCTATCACGGGGGTCTCATTCCTACTGGTAATCGGTGGTTAAGATATATCTTCATTGAGGCATCCTGGACTGCTCTTCGCTCCTCACCTTACTGTCGAGGCTACTTTGATAGAATCAAGCATCGCAAGGGATCTAATACAGCTATTGTTGCAGTCGCTCGCAGGCTATCTGAGATCGCCTATCGATGTTTAAAGGGAGAACGATACTATGTTGAACGCCCATATATACCATATACAAGGCAAACACTCTCTGGTTGCCCTCCAAAGTTCTTAGCCTCTTGAGGGCTCTAAGTTAGATTAGGGAACCAGAGTTCTGATAGCTGTCTTGTGTCGTCTAAGCGACTTAGAGAAGATTGATTTCCCAACACTAACGCTCAGGAGCTTGACAACTTATAGAGAAGAACTTTTTTCGACAATATCGAAGAAGAGACGGAAATTACGCTCTATGACATTCCGGTACGACCCGGACCCGGGTGAGACTGGCCAAGGCCAAATCTCAGCACTTGTCAATTTGGTTTTGGAGGGGTTCACAGAATCATTGTTTCTCAATAATGGCGATATAAAAAGGTCCACCCGAATCTAGGAGAATCTTGATCTTCCAGTCGGTCTCCTTTCTTAAATCTGGTGGCCTTCAAACCCAGCCGCTCAACCCTTCCCACAATCTTATGGCCTGGGATTATAGGAAGTTTTGCCTGAAGTCTTCCCTCAATTTCATCGAGTTCAGTGTGACAGACTCCACAGGTCAGAACCTCCACCAGGATTTCTTTTGAGTTTGGCTGAGGAACCAGCAAATCAGCCATCCCTAAAGGTTTCTTCTCTACCAAGGAGATTCTCTTCAGTATCATCGCCTTCATTTTGAGTCTCATCCTTGGTCTAGATTATTTTCGATTCGCTCTTTTCACCTAATATCTAGTGAACAATCACATCGTTCTCTTTATCTTGTTAGCATATCTATGGGCTAAATACAAAGGCTCTGGGAGTCTATGCTCCCTAAAGCAACTTTTAACAATGCCTAGACTAGATTTCAAAGAGACTCTGTAGCCGGGAGAAATATAGATTGCCTTAGCTCCCTTTCTTGTCTTTAACTCGTAGCCTCGCTTCTCCTCATTGATATATATTGCGTTATCAATTGTTCTACCCTCTAATAGATTCTTTGCCACTCCAATAGTCGGTTGATTCAACATTAAACCAACATAAGAAGCCAGGCCAAACTTTCTCATATGGGCTATTCCGTGACCCTCTACAAGTAAAACATCCGGTTTTGTTTTTAGTATTTTGAAAACCTCAATAATAGCTGGACCTTCCCTAAAACAGAGTAATCCTGGAACATATTCAAGTTGAGCCTCAACAATGACATATTCTCTTTCCCTTATTTCCATCCTCTTCCTATCACAAACAACAGCGGCAGAGATTATCTTATTATCAAAAAAAGCCTGATCAACTCCGCCTATCACATTAGTTTCATAGAATTCGTCTTTGATGATAATTCGGGGGGCCAGTTTAATCTGCTCTTTTTTGAGTTCCTCAATTCCTTCCTTGAGAAAAGATCCGACCAGAAACATCAATTTTCTTCCTTCTCGTAGGGAGACTATCCCCTTGTCTATGCACACCACAGGCCAAATCTCAGTGCTTGTCAATCTGTTTGGAGAGGGTATGGTGGGGAGATTCTTTTTCCTGATGCAATTTGCTGAAAAGGTATACCTCAGAATATGAAACCAGGCCCACTTTGTAGCCAAAAGGTGAAGCCTTCCCTTCGGCTACCGTCCTGGTGCGTTTTTCACAATTGCCAAACCCAAGGCTTACTATAATTTCATTCAGGTGAGACCTCAGCAATCTCTTTCACTTTTTGTCTGATAGCTACCTTATCTGTCATTTGCTATTTTTTATTCTCTCCTCAAACTCTGGAAAGTATTGACTGATAACTCTCAAGTTGAATTTGGCAAGTATAGATTCTTTAGGTTCTCTCTCTAACAAAAACTCAAAGGAATTTTTTATCAGCTCTTGTTTAGTTATCTTGCCTCCAGTTAATTCTCGATAGTATTCATCATCCAAACTTACAGTATATTCCCTTCTGGTTCCCCCCTCTTCTACCGTAACTATGAATTTGTGTTGGCTTTTCTTTTCTACGTTGATCACCTTTTACTCCTTTACTCTTCAAGTTTTGCACTATGGGCGACAATGGCGCATACAAATCTTTATCTGAACCTACCACTTATTGAGAAACTGTCCAATTCCATCTTCCAGGAATAAACTAAGCCAAATCTCAGCACTTGCCAATCTAATTTAGGGGTATGCTGTTGAGGCAATCATCAAGGCTAAAAGAATCTCTAAATTTGACAAACTCTTTATTTATGCTATACATACAATGCTAGAAAGGTTTTCTTAGATTGGCAGTATGCTACAATGGAGTAGCCTATGGGCAATCAATGTGAAACCTTAATTCCTTCCAGGCTAAAGTATATCACCTTACTTTCCCATCAAACTAATAATACCGAACTTAAATCAATAATAGGATTTAATGCTTTTATTTATAATAGTGGAATAGATTATCTTTGAGTTAATATAACGTATCTTTTCGTCGTGAAGAAAGTAGGAATAATATTAGACGGTAGATTAGCCAAAATAAGAGACTTGTGTCTCTTCAATGAGGGAAATTAATACATTGATAGTTTTGATCTTTTCTTTTTGGCTTCTCTTTGCGTCTAAAAGCACTAATTTATAAGGAGGGGAAACGTGAGGATAAAAAAGAATCTTATTAAAGAGGCTCTTAAGGAACTGTACGAGGAATATTTTCCTGACGCTGATTACACACATGATTTAAGTAAGGTTCTTGGTACGGGGGAAGAAGACGGTGGGCCTTCGCTGGATGTAGAGGCTGCTCTGCTTTATCTTGAGGACAAGGGTTTAGTTGTAAGGACCGAGCACGGGCGCAGGATAACTGCTGAAGGTATAGATAAGTTGGAGGGTGGAAGTTTAATATAATCTGCTACACTCATGAGGAGATAGCCTGAGGGGAAGGAGAAAGTGAATAGAAGGAGGAGTAAATGGACACTAAAACCATTAAAGGAAGGGCTAAGGAACTTACAGATAACCTCTCTACTAATGAAGCCAAACTTGTCCTTGACTTGCTTGAACGCTTCAATGAAAAAGAAGAATAAGAAGCTACCAGGGGGGAGGGGGAAGCAACCCCCAACTGAGATCTGGAGATATAAGATAAACTTGACTCGCAAAATGTGCCATATTTTCAAAACTCAAGGGAATTAGCCAAAGCGAAGAGCATAATTCACGGAGGGGGTGAAGAAAAGAAGAGAATTCTTGGCGTGAGGGAGAATTGGTTGAAAAGACAAGGGAGGAAAACCATAGCTTTCACATGCGGTGCAAGCCCAAATCGGGTAAGACTAAACACGCCTGCGGTAATCTCTGTCGGCGGGATTGCCACATATCCCAACGGAAAGCCGGCAAGTGATAAGAAGGTGACGGTAAAGGCGGACTGGGGCGAGACCAGAACAGCAGGTGTTAACCCACAGAGTGGAACGTGGGGAGTGACACTTATAAACATGCCAAACAGTGTGGGAACCTGGGCCATTCATTGTGAGTGTCCAGGCGTTGGTTATCGCGCCACAGCTGCTAAACGTATACGCTAATCTTCCAGGAGCATCCCCTATTTGTCAAGAACATGGGTGGACAGTGATAGTTACAAGGGGTAGATCAAGAAAGACCCAAGATTTTACCTCTTTGACGATGACTGGCCCGAGTTTGGAAAGCTCGTTGACAAAGTTTGCGAGGAGATAGCCTGAGGATAAGAGAGGGGAAAAGGCAAAGTCAAAGGAGGTGATATCCATGGCGAAAGTTTTCATGGACCGTAAATGGATAATAGCTAAGGGTGGTGTATTGATGTTTGTGGGTCGCTTTTTGTGGTGGGGTGGTGTTATATGCTTTGTGTTGGGGATTATTAGTACGATTATAAACCTCGCTCTTAACATCACTCTCGCCTTAGAGCCAATATCTTGGTTTCTGCTGGCAATTGCTTTTTTTGTGGCTAGCATACCTAACTTCATTGGCTGGGCACTGGCTGTGCATTTAGATGCCATAGAAGCTAAAAGTAAAAAAGAGGAGTGAACTCAGAAAGCTATTAGGAAGCCAAAAAAAGCGGAAAAAAGCCCCCCTAGGGAAAGTGAAGTTTATTTAAGCACGCTTAGCTATTGGGGCCCTAAATTAAAAAAAATTATCTAGCTCAGAATCAATCAAAGTCTTTACTGGTGCTAGACACGGAGAAATATCCTATAATTCATCGAATAAAAAGACCGCACATAAGATACTGAAATCTATATCCATAAAGGCTTGCAAACGTTTTGGAACGGTCAGATTATAAGTAGCTGGAGATAAAGAGGTAGTCTAAACCCAGAGGGGGAGTATGCCCCAACTGAGACTTGGAGATATAAGATAAACTTGACACATAGGATATAACATATTTTGAAAACTCAAGGGGAATTAACGGCCTGTATGCGTTATGGAGAACTTGTATAAGGAGCTTCGAAGATACTCAGGCGTAGAAGGC
>NJBP01000059.1 GCA_005223085.1 Candidatus Aerophobetes bacterium Ae_b3b
CTTTTCAGTATACTACGGGATCTAATGAGCATAAAGGCTACCATATGGACGATGGGTATAGGGAATTAACTTCACAAATTTATCCTTTAGAATTTCTTTCAAGTTCAAGTGGATAATCGACAAAAGAGGCAACGAAAGGATTTCTCAGCCTTGCAGCAGGCTTGATCGATAAACGTTTGCCTTCGATTGTTTCCTGTGCCGAGGCAAAGTAACTCACAATGATGACGGGGCCAACGTGGGTCACTTTGAAGTTGCTCAAAGTATACTCGCCAAGGTTGAGTTTCTTGAGGAGTTTCAACTCTTCCTCACGGTCACGCGCCCCGTTTTCATGCACTGATTGAAAACCTGGGGCAATCTTTTTTTCGAGTACTGACATATTGCACACTTTGATATTACTCCACAACTCACGAATCAACTCTTCCCCCAAGCTGACTTCCCTAGTACATTCCTGGGCGAGAACACTGATCTGGCTGATAACCAGGAATACAGCAGCTACTGCTACTACCCATCTCCATCGACGCATGTCCACCTCCTTATCAGGTAATCTCATTCTTCCGTCTCAGATCCCTGCAGGATATGATCCTCCACATTATAGTACAATTGGCCCTATGGTCAATTCCCCCCGCCGATGCCACCCTGTTTGTTCACCTCCTCGGCGATCATCTGGATTACCCGGAAAATATTCTCACTCATTCGCGAGTATTGGCCGCTGAATGGAAGCAAAACACCAACAGGTACCCTTTCCTGCCTTGATCCGGGGCTTGAACTCAAAAGACGGGTCTCGTTCCCTATGCCGAGAACAGCTGATGCGTTAAGGAACAAAGCTAGTAGGCAGACTGCAAGGGTCCCGTAAACGAGTCTTTTGTTCTTCATTTGTGAAACCACCTCCCCGTGGAGTAGCTATATTCCCTTTTTCTCATTTCTCTGTAGCACCTATGTGTTCCGCTGTCAAGTAGATGAGAAGATTGAACATGACCTTGGTCGTCCCCACGGTCCCTGGGTTACCTTTCCCCCCATGTAGTACTTGTCAATGCTCAAAAGCCGTTACCTGTGTCTCTAGCGAGTATAGCTACTTGCAATTGACCCAGTTTCTTGCTATGCTTTTTTTGGCTATTACTTCGTCCTGCCTGATAAGATCTGTGAGCTTCCCTTATCGTGGAGGGATAGGGACCTTCTTTCTCAAGGCCGCGTACTGGAATGTCGGTAGGAAGTGCGAGGGTAGAAATTGATTGCACCTTCGACCTCTACATGGTACTGTCGGAAGGAACTGAGTTTTACAGAGCAGGGGATCCAGAACGTCAAAGACATCCCTGCACGGATAGAAGCAGCCAAAGAGGGCAGGTGTTATTGTCATCAAGAGGTCACATGACCAGAGCTAGAGCCAAGGTCTTATGGGTAGCGATATTCCTCATTACCATGGTAATGGGTGTACCATGGTTTTTATGGAGATCATCCCGGCTCTTCATGGGAATTCCCGTGTGGGTTTGGTACCATATCGGTTGGCTTCTTTTTCTTGTCTTTCTTTTCTGGTTATTTGTAAGAACTTATTGGACCAGGGCAAAAGGAATACGGAAATGAGTAGGGGGATAGTTCAACTAGCTATCGTACTCGTATTCATGGCTGTTGCTCTTTCTATTGGCCTGAAGGGGTCTCGTTTAGTCAAAAGAGAGCCAGAAGATTACTTCCTGGCTGGCCGGAGTTTGGGAACCCTTGTCCTGCTATTGACAATGTTCGCCACTCTGATGTCAGCCTTTACCTTCTTTGGTGGTCCGGGACAGGTCTACTCCACTGGAATGGAATGGCTACTAGTAATGGGAATAATGGACGGATTCCTGGTGGCTGTTCTTTGGTACCTTATCGGCAGCAGACAGTGGAAGTTAGGGCAGAAGCATCACTATATGACTCTGGGAGAGATGCTGGAGGGAAGGTTCGGTTCTTGTTTTTTGAGAGTAGTAGTTTCCCTGGTTTCCCTTTTCTGGCTTTTTCCTTATTTGATGCTTCAACAAATGGGAGGCGGTTATGCTCTAGCCGGTCTTACACGGGGAGTCATTCCTTATGCTGTGGGAGCCGGTCTCATTACCGTGTTTATGATCGTGTATGTGGTAATCGGGGGAATGAGGGCTGTGGTGCGGACGGATGTTTTTCAGGGTCTTTTCATGCTTGTCGCGATCTGGCTAGCTCTCATATTCATCGGACGAGGCGTGGGCAGCCCAACAGTTGTCGCCTCAAAGATTCTATCTGAGGCGAAGAGGGTATTTACTCTGGGTGACCCGTGGACTCCTCAGATGATGTGGTCGGCAGCGATCAGCACAGCTCTGGGAGTGATATGCTTTCCTCAGATTAACCAAAGGTTCTTTACCGCCAAATCGGAGAGGGTTCTTCAAAGATCGTTTATTCTTTGGCCCCTTCTCTGTCTTCTATTGTTCTTCCCAGCTTTTCTTATAGGAGCGTGGGGGGTAGTAATCGTTCCTGGCCTCGAAAAACCGGATACGGTTCTTTCGGTAATGTTGGACAGGTACACCCCTTTTTGGTTCTCTGCCCTTGTCGTTTCCGGAGCCATGGCGGCAATGATGTCCTCCTCAGACTCTATGCTTCTCTCAGCCAGCAGCTATCTCACCCACGATATCTACAAGCGAGTTCTAAATACTCAGGCCAGCAGTGAGAAAGAGGAGATGGTAGGAAGATTGGTGGTAGCTGTTTTTGCCGTCATGACCTACCTGGTCAGCCTCCTTCAACCGGGCAGCTTGGTGGGCATAGGTCTGGTAGCTTTTGGCGGATTTGCTCAGCTTACCCCTCTCCTCCTGGTATCTCTTTACTGGAAAAGAACCACCACTGCTGGCATGGTAACAGCACTGATTGCCTCCGAAGGGTTCTATATGGGAAGCAAGTTCATCCCAGGCATCCCTACAAGCTATTGGGGATGGGACTCCTCTATGATAGCCATAGTTATTGGCACTGGCCTGGTGCTCCTTGTGTCTTTCTTTGGGTCCCGGGCCCAGAGCTAGTCTGAAGGCATGCCAGAAGTACTGAGAGCCTGAGGGACAACCGCAGTGTATGTGTCCCTCCCTGCAGATGTTCCCAGCGTTTCCTTTCACGATGGCACTGTGGAAAAAGTTCGGGGGAATCTTTTCTATTCTGGATAGTATCCAGCGCTTACGATTAGAGTTTGGTTGTCCAACACTGCTTTCTTCTCATAGTCAAATCGCTTAGATGGCTTTGCGTGTCCAGGTTTGGGCCACATGTATTCTACCCAGTAATCATCCTCCGTCTCCAGGATGCCCAATGCCTCACGTAGAAAATGCTTACCCCCACTATCTCGGATGCCGGCCACATTGGTCCCCTCGAGTTCCGGGAAGGCAAGATTTAGCATTTGATTTCCCTGGTCATCTATTACGGAGACATAACTGTCCAAAAAGACAAATTCACTCTTTCTTGAGCGTAATGTGCCGAGGCCAGCTACACCTTCTGTCTCTAGCAGAGAAATGGTCCGATTGACCAAGTCAATCACGAATACCCTCTCAGTTTGCATGTTGTATTCTCCACTTCCGACAAGATACTCTTTCCGTGAAGGCGCAGTCACCCTCTTGATAAAGGTGGATTTCCAGGTAGGAGTCTCCTCTCCTGGCTTTGGCCACTGATAGTGCACCCATCCTTCTCCGGGTGGCTGCATAGCTATCTCCACGAACATTCTGCCGATGGGCCTCCCACTTATGTCTTTCAGATCAAGCATATTTTTACCTTCTCCGTTAACGTCTGGTGGATAGACATAACGCATGCCGTCCAATCCCCAAACGAAGACATACGAATCACCCTGAAACCACTTGCTGCCTTTTTCTCTGAACTTGGGGAATGTTTCTTCACCAAGCCTGGAAATCTCATCTGCCGCCTGCATAACAAAACGAACAAGCTCCCTTGTTTCTTCATACTCATAATCCAGTGGGTTGTATGGCAAACAAGGTGCAACGCGAATATTAAGAACAACAAAGGCACACAGTAGTATGATCTTCTTCATGTTTTCGTCCTTCGCAATTTACTGGTATCGTGAGACAGACACGTTTATTCTTGAGAGGATGCTCTCCCGTAGATATCTCCTAGTTGTGTGTAAGGGAGCTATTAGGCTTTCCTCACCGCATTATCTTTTTGCTCCGGTCGGTTTAAGGGGACTGATTTGTCAATCTGTTTGGAGGACTCTGGTACTGATTATATACGAACTTCGCTTTTTGTTAAGTCTCAAAATTACTTGCTTCCTGATCTTAAATATGATAGAATAATCTAAGAAAGGGACGCATTTAAGGCTTATGAATAAAGGATTTTAGTAAATGAAGGAGTATTCAGTGAGAGAAGCAAAGCTTTATCTAAAGTCTCGGGAGATTCCAGTGAAAATTCAGGGAGTAGGTTAATGCCTGACAAACTTTTTGGGGAGATGATAGCCATTCTTGATTTTGGCTCCCAGTACAATCAGCTTATTGCCCGCCGGGTGAGGGAAAGCAAAGTTTACTGTGAGTTTTTTCCCTTTAACATAACGCCTTCTAGATTGGTCAACCTAAATCCTAAGGGTATCATCTTATCCGGTGGTCCGGCCAGTGTGGCCCAAAAAGGAGCTCCCTTTCCCCATGGAAAGATTCTTGAATTAGGAATCCCTGTTTTAGGAATCTGCTATGGCATGCAGCTTCTGGCTTGGCTTTTAGGGGGCGAGGTTGCTCCGGCTAAGAAAAGGGAATATGGAAAAAGCGAGCTCTTCGTAGGGGAGGATGAAGATCTATTCTATGGACTGAAGTCTCCTCTGATTGCTTGGATGAGCCATGGGGATCGAGTAGCCAAACTTCCTTCTGGCTTCGAGGTAATTGCCCGTACCGAAAATTGCCCTGTAGCTAGTATGAGAGACAAGAAACGCAGATTCTATGGAGTTCAATTCCATCCTGAGGTTGCCCATACTCCACAGGGAAAAAAGATGATTGAGAATTTTCTCTTTAAGATATGCGAATGTTCCCCGCAGTGGACCATGAGTTCCTTCGTTGATTATTCGCTGGAGAGGATAAGAAATAAGGTGGGCAACCAAAAGGTTATCTGCGGTTTAAGTGGGGGGGTGGATTCATCAGTGACGGCCGTATTGATAGACAGGGCCATTGGAGATAGACTGGGATGTGTTTTTGTCAACAATGGACTTCTCCGTCAGGGGGAGGTAGAGGAGGTGATCAATACCTTTACTCGTCACTTTCACCTGAACCTGCACTATGTGGAGGCAGAGGAGAGGTTCTTGAGCAAATTAGCTGGAATATCTGATCCGGAGAGAAAAAGAAAGGTTATCGGTGAGGAATTCATTGGGGTCTTTGGAGAGGAAGCCAGGAAAGTGGGTAAGGTAGAGTTTCTCGCTCAAGGCACTCTATATCCCGATGTGATTGAGAGTCGCTCGGCAAAAGGTGGGCCATCGGCTACGATCAAAAGCCATCATAATGTGGGAGGTCTCCCCAGTGATCTTCATTTTAAGCTTCTCGAACCTTTAAAGGATCTATTTAAGGATGAGGTGAGGATTCTGGCTAAGCAATTGGGGCTGCCAGAAAAAATTTTGAATCGACAGCCTTTCCCGGGCCCGGGTCTTGCGGTGAGGATTATAGGGGAAGTTACCAGACCACGGCTCCAGATTCTCCGTGAGGCTGACACAATAGTTACGGCGGAGATGCAAAAATATGAGAAATTCCCGGAAATCTGGCAGTCATTTGCATTGCTCCTACCCATAAAAAGTGTGGGAGTAATGGGAGATGAGCGCACCTACGAATATACTGTGGCCTTGCGAATCGTCACCAGTCTGGACGGGATGACGGCTGATTGGGCCAGGGTTCCTGATGATCTTTTGGAAAGGATTTCTCACCGTATCATCAATGAGGTAAAAGGGGTAAACCGGGTGGTCTACGACATTAGTTCTAAGCCTCCCAGCACCATCGAATGGGAGTAAGAGATAAACCTCGTTAGAGACAACATCTCTAACAGGGTGCGTGGACAGAGCCTTCTTTCTAACGGGGTAAAGATAGGGGAATGAGGTGTTTGAAGCAAAGATATATATTACCTTCAAAGAAGGAGTAGTTGATCCTCAGGGGATAACTATAAAGGGAGCTCTGGAGTCACTGGGGTACAGGAGTATTTATGATGTACGTATGGGGAAATACATTCAGATGAAGCTGAATACTCAGGATAAAGAGAAAGCTGAAAGTGATCTAAAGCAGATGTGTGCTAAACTTTTAGCCAACCCGGTTATTGAGGATTATAGGTATGAAATTGAGGAGAAGTGTGGAAAATGAGGTTTGGAGTAGTTGTCTTTCCTGGCTCAAACTGCGACTATGACTGCTATTGGGTGGTTAAACACCTATTGGGAAAAGAGGTTGATTTTATCTGGCATAAAGAAAAAAATCTGGCCGGTTATGACTGTCTTATTCTTCCCGGGGGCTTTTCCTATGGGGATTATCTTCGCACCGGAGCTATAGCCAGGTTTTCTCCAGTGATGAGTTTGGTGGAAGCTTATGCCCGGGAAGGAGGGTTGGTGATAGGGATATGTAACGGATTCCAGATTCTGCTTGAGGCGGGTCTATTACCCGGGGCCATGATCAGGAATAAGAATCTTCAGTTTGTCTGTAAATTTATCCATATTCGGGTAGAGAACCCCCAAACCCCTTACACCAACCTCTGTCGTAGAGGACAAATTCTTAAGATCCCCATTGCCCATATCGAAGGAAATTACTATGCGGATGGAAAGATTCTCCAGGAATTAAGGAAAAATGAGCAAATTATTTTTAGATATTGCAGTAAGGATGGAGCTATCTCTGAGGAGTCCAATCCTAATGGATCAAAGGAGGCTATAGCTGGTATCTGCAATAAAGACGGCAATATTTTGGGAATGATGCCCCATCCTGAAAGAGCATCTGAGCATCTTTTAGGCTCAGAAGATGGAAGACTCATTTTCGAGTCGATAATAAGAAGGATTGAGAAGACGAAGGATAATTTAAGATAAGGAGGACTTCATATGGCATCGGAGCGTAAGATTAGCAAAATTCGTAAAAGGGACGGAAGGACAGTTGATTTTGATCAGGAAAAGATCACCAAGGCTGTCTGGGCAGCCGCTCAGGCTGTGGGGGGAAGGGATAGATCTCTAGCCGAGAGGTTATCAGATCAGGTGGTGGCAATATTGGAACAGCGATTTCCTGCCAAGACCCCCACGGTGGAGAATGTGCAGGATATAGTGGAGAAAGTTTTAATTGAGGACGGGCATGCCAGAACAGCCAAAGCCTATATCCTTTATAGAAAGCAACATGAGAGTCTTAGGAAAATAAAGACCACCTTCCTTGAGGTGGAAAGGATAGTAAGTGACTATCTATCACAGGTGGACTGGAGAGTGAGAGAAAATAGTAATATAGGATATTCTATGTCCGGACTTCTCATGCATGTGGCTGGATCAGTGGTTGCCAATTATACCCTGGACAGGATCTATCCCATGGAAGTGGCCGATGCTCATCGTAATGGTGATATTCATCTTCACGATCTATATTTCGGCATTACCGGATATTGTGCCGGGTGGAGTTTAAGTAAGCTTCTTCACGAGGGCTTTAACGGTGTTCCCGGAATAGTAGAATCCAAGCCGGCAAAGCACCTGGACACGGCACTTCTCCAGATGGTCAATTTTATTGGGACCCTGCAGAATGAGTGGGCAGGTGCACAAGCCTTTAATTCTATAGATACATACCTGGCGCCTTTTGTAAGAAAGGACAAATTAGATTACCAAGAGATTAAGCAGGCTATTCAGAAATTCGTTTTCAATCTAAATATAGCTTCTCGGTGGGGCGGCCAAAGTCCCTTTACTAATTTAACTCTTGACTGGGTTGTTCCTGATGATCTTAAGAAACAGCCGATTGTTTTGGGAGGGAAGCTGCTGGAGGAAACCTATGATGATTATCAAAAGGAAATGAACTTAATCAATAAAGCCTTTATCGAAGTTTTAACGGAAGGGGATATGAACGGAAGACCTTTTACTTTTCCCATTCCCACCTATAACCTAACACGAGATTTTGACTGGGAAACGGAGAACGCAAGACTACTTCTGGAGATGACAGCAAAGTACGGCCTCGCTTATTTTTCGAATTTTATCAACAGCGATCTTAATCCTAGCGATATAAGATCGATGTGTTGTCGGTTGAGACTGAACTTAAGACAATTAGATAGAAATATCACCGGAGGACTTTTTGGCTCGGGTGATTCTACGGGAAGTGTGGGAGTGGTTACCATGAATATGCCCAGGATAGCCTATCTATCCAAAAATAAAGATGATTTTTTCCACAGGTTAGAATACCTTATGGGTCTAGCTAAGATTTCCCTGGAAATGAAAAGAGAAATCGTGGAGAAGAATATGCAGGGAGGTCTTTTGCCTTATACTAAAAGATACTTGGGGACTTTAAAAAATCACTTCTCCACCATTGGTCCGATTGGCATGAATGAGGCTTGTTTAAACCTCTTAGGAAAGGACATCGCTTCTGAGGAAGGCAAAAGTTTTGCTGTCGAGACCTTAAAGTTTATGAAGGCAAAACTTTCCGACTTTCAAGAAGAGACTTCCCATATCTATAATCTGGAAGCTGTACCCGCCGAAGGCACTTCTTATCGTTTAGCAAGAGTTGATAGGAGGAAGTATCCAGACATTATCACCGCTGGAAAAGAGGTTCCCTACTATACCAATTCTACTCTTCTTCCGGTGAATGAGACAGAGGACGTAATAGAGGCTCTGGAACATCAGGAGGAGCTGCAAACTCTATATACCGGAGGAACCGTATTCCATATATTCTTGGGGGAAAAGGTGTCCTCAGGAGAGGCTGTTATGAGGCTTTTAAAAAAGGTAGCCTATAATACTAAACTTCCCTACTTTACTATAACACCGACCTATTCTATCTGTTCCGATCATGGGTATCTGGTGGGGGAGCATCTTCGCTGCCCAACCTGTGGAAAAGAAACTGAAGTTTACAGTCGCGTAGTAGGATACTTCCGCCCCGTGAGGAACTGGAATGAGGGTAAACAGGAAGAATTCAGGCAGAGAGTGGAGTATAAAGAAAAGATAGCCTTAGAAAAGAAGCTTGCCGTCGGAGCCACAAGATTGGACTAAATTTACCCCGTTAGAAAAGGCCCGGTCCAAAAAGATCGCAGAGTGCCCAGAAATGAATCAAAAGGAAAAACTTGATGAAATAACAGAAAAAATTTGTGGCGAAATATGATAAGGCTGATCTGAGTTGAGACTTTAGATGGAATTTAAAGGTTTTATTAAGACTTCTGTGATAGAATATCCGGGCAAAATTGTCTCCCTGGTATTTGTAGGGGGCTGCAATTTTAGATGCCCATTTTGCCAGAATCCCGATCTGGTGCTTAATCCTCGGAGCCTTCCTTCTACCGGCGAAAAAGAGGTCATAGACCATCTCTTATCCAGAAGAAAATGGCTGGATGGTCTGGTGATTACCGGGGGAGAGCCGATGCTGGAGAAAGATCTGCCTAATTTTTTAAGCAAGATCAAAAAAGAAGGTTTTTTAGTAGAGATTGAGACCAATGGTACCAATCCTGGGATGTTGAGGGATTTGGTGAAAAGAAGCTTGATAGACTATCTTGCTCTGGATATCAAGGCACCTTTTGAGTGGGAAAAATATAGTAAGGCAGCGGGGATTGTGGATGAGAATCTATTTGGGAAGGTGAAGGAAAGTGTGAAAATCTTATCAGGGTCAAATATTGATTATGAATTAAGGACCACCGTGGTTCCAGGGCTTGTTGACCAGGAAGATCTCATCTCCATTGCCCGGAGCTTTGGAAGTGTCAAAAAATATGTCTTACAGCAGTTTGTGCCCAAGATTACTCTGGATAAGCAATATGAGAAGATAAAGCCCTATTCTAAAGACAAACTAGAGGAAATGAAAGAGAAAATCGCCGATTGTGTGGAGTTCTGCGAAATTAGAGGGATGTAATTGAGAGAACCTGAAAAAATAACTCTGGAGCTGGTAAGAACTCATGGGCTAACTGAGGAGGAATACGAGAAGATCAAGGAGATTCTTTCTCGGGAGCCAAATTTTACCGAATTCGGCATCTTTTCGGTAATGTGGAGTGAGCATTGTAGTTACAAGAGTTCAAAACCGGTTTTGAAACTCTTTCCCACCTCGGGTGAGAACATTTTAGTCAAGGCAGGGGAAGAAAATGCTGGAGTTATCGATATCGGTGATGGACTAGCCGTGGTAATGAAGGCAGAATCCCACAATCATCCCTCGGCGGTGGAGCCCTTTCAAGGTGCAGCTACCGGTGTGGGGGGCATCATCAGAGACATTTTCGCCATGGGTGCCCGCCCTGTTGCTCTTCTTGATTCCCTCCGTTTCGGTCATTTAGAGAATGGTCGCAATCGCTATTTATTTACCGGAGTAGTAGGTGGAATTGCTGCTTACGGGAATTGCATCGGTCTACCCACTGTGGGAGGGGAGGTCTATTTCGATGAAACCTATGAGGGTAATCCCGTGGTGAATGTGATGTGTGTGGGGGTAGCCAGAAAAGATGACCTGGTTAAGGCCAGGGCAACCGGGGTGGGAAATCCTGTTCTTTACGTAGGCGCAGACACCGGTCGCGATGGCCTAGGGGGAGCCAGTTTTGCCTCCCGAGAGTTGACCGAGGAATCAGATAGAGATAGACCTGCGGTTCAGATAGGGGACCCTTTCCGGGAGAAGTTGCTTGTCGAGGCTTGCCTGGAGCTTTTGAACTCCGGGGCAGTGGTGGCTATGCAGGATATGGGAGCAGCAGGGCTTACCTCCTCCACCAGCGAAATGGCCTCCAGGGGAGGTTCTGGCATTGAGATAGATATCTCTCTGATCCCCAAAAGGGAGGCGGGGATGATACCTTATGAGGTAATGTTGTCTGAATCACAGGAGCGGATGGTTCTCATTGTTAGACGCGAAAAGGAGGAGCTAGCCAAGAAGATTTTTGAAAAGTGGGATCTTCATGCGGTGACTATCGGTAAGGTAACTGCTGACGGTTTTTGCCGGGTATTTGATAAGGATAAGGTAGTAGCTGAGATTCCCGCCGGGGCTCTGGTTAAAGAGGCACCGGTCTATACCAGAAAAGAGAAAAAACCAGAGTATTTGTCACGGACAAGGAGTATTAAGATTTCGGAGCTTCCCCAGCCTAGAGACTCGAATGAGGTTTTGAAAAAACTCCTCGGATCGCCGACCATCTCCTCCAAAGAATGGGTTCATCAACAGTACGACCATATGGTGAGAACCGATACCGTCCTTCTTCCTGGTAGTGATTGTACCCTTATAAGAATTAAAGGAACGAAAAAGGCCATCGCCCTAACCTTTGATGGCAATGGTACTTACTGTTATCTTAATCCCTATGAGGGGGGAAAGATTGCGGTAGCAGAAGCAGCCAGAAATGTGGTCTGCTCTGGGGCTAAACCCCTGGCCATCACCAATTGCCTCAATTTTGGTAGTCCTACTAAGCCAGAGATTTTTTGGCAGTTTAAAAGATGCGTGGAAGGAATGGCTGAGGCTTGCCGGATTCTGGGCACTCCGGTGACAGGGGGGAATGTTAGTTTCTACAATGAGAATCCCAAAGGAGCTATTGATCCAACTCCCGTAGTAGGTATGCTGGGTTTGCTTGAGGATGTGGACCGCTACTGCAGCCCGGATTTCAAAAGAGAAGGAGATTTAGTTATCCTTTTGGGAGAATGTAAGGATGATCTGGGGGGAAGTGAATATCTTAAGCTAATTTTTGGCTTAAAGATGGGGGACTCACCCCGAATCGATCTGGAGAGAGAAAAAGCAGTTCAAAGAACTTGCCTTGAGGCGATCAAAGCGGGTTTAATAAACTCCGCTCATGATTGCTCTGAAGGTGGTTTAGCAGTGACCCTAGCTGAGTGTTGCATCTTGAACTCTAGTCAGAAAATTGGAGCCATTATTGATCTTTTGCCTTCTCATTTCCCATTCTCTCTCGGAACCGATGGTTTACTTTTTGGCGAAACTCAATCCCGCATTGTGGTCTCCTGCCGTCCTGAAGATTTTAACCAGATACGGGATCTAGCTCATAAAAATAAGGCTCCCCTTGCTAAGTTAGGAAAAATAGAGGGAGATAAACTCATCATTTGCAGAAATGAAAAAAAA
>NJBP01000008.1 GCA_005223085.1 Candidatus Aerophobetes bacterium Ae_b3b
CTTTCTAACTCGGCATTTATCCCCAAATTTTGTAGACCGAGGATTATAGCCTCATGAACTAGCTGCTGCGTTTTTGTAATATCCCTAAAGGTAGGAAATTCATTGGTAGAGCAAGCTAAAGAATAGGTTATCTCATTTCTATGAAGTATCGCGCCTCCTCCGGTAAAGCGCCTGACAATGGTAATTTTTTGTCTTTTGTATTCTTCTAGGGAGGGGTCTTCTATTCTCTGAAAGTAGCCGATGGAGATAGCCGCTGGTTTCCAGGCATAGAATCGAAGGGTAGCAGGAAGGCCTAGTTTCTCTCTCGTGACGAATATAGCGTCGTCTATAGCCATATTGGTATAGGCATCTAGATAGCCAGAATCAATCAATCGCCACTCTTCTTTTCTTTCCATCTCAGCTTTAGCTCTTTAGCTGCCTTTACCTCATCCAGCCGGCCAATGGACAAATTATGGGGAGCCTGCTTAACTAAAGAGGGATCGTCGTCTATCTCTTTTCTAATTTGAATCATAGAAGATACAAAGGCATCCAGGGTTTCCTTGGACTCGGTCTCGGTGGGCTCAATCATTAAGGCTTCTTTCACAATTAAAGGGAAATATATCGTAGGAGGATGAAAGCCGAAGTCCAAAAGGCGTTTAGCAATGTCCAGGGTTCTTACATCCTTCATCTTTCCCTCTACTCCCGAAAGAACAAACTCGTGCATACAGGGTTGATCGTAGGGAAGATAAAAATACCTTTTTAGTTTGCTCATCAGGTAGTTAGCATTTAAAACAGCATTTTGGCTGACCTTTTTTAGTCCCTCTCTTCCTAAAAATCTTAGATAACAGTATGCTTTGATGATGACCTCGATGTTCCCATAAAAAGATCTCACCTTTCCTATAGACCTGGCTCTATCGTAGTCAAGATAATAACCCTTCTTATCTTTTTCTACCGTTGGTGCAGGTAGATAGGCAGCAAGCTTTCCTTTGACTCCTAGGGGTCCTGAACCGGGGCCTCCTCCTCCATGAGGGGTGGAAAAAGTCTTGTGGAGATTAAAGTGCATTATATCTATCCCCAAATCAGAGGGTTTAACTATTCCTAAGAGGGCATTTAGATTGGCACCGTCCAGGTAAAGAAAGCCTCCCCTATCATGGATAATCCTGCTAACCTCGAGGATATTCCTCTCAAATAGACCTAAAGTGTTAGGAATGGTGAGCATTAAAACAGCCACTCTTTCGCTCATCTTGCCTTTTAGATCCTCTAAATCTATTCCTCCATCTTTATTCGATTTTACCACTACTGTTCGAAATCCACAGAGATGAGAGCTGGCAGGATTGGTTCCATGAGCAGAGTCTGGTACAAGGACGGTATCTCGATGCTCTTTTATATCCTCATAGTAAGCCTTTATCATCATTAAACTGGTAAGCTCGCCATGAGCTCCAGCGGCTGGCTGTAGTGATATCCTATCCATTCCCGATATCTCACATAAAAGCTTTTCCATTTCATAAAGTAGCTGCAGGGTTCCCTGTACACTCGCCTGGGGCTGATAGGGGTGAATTCTGGTAAAGCCGGGTAGATTGGCTATATCCTCATTTACCTTAGGATTGTACTTCATAGTGCAGGAACCCAGGGAATAAAAGTTTGTGTCTACCCCCATATTTTGCTGAGAGAGCCGCACAAAATGACGAACCACATCGGGCTCACTTACCTCGGGCAAGCCTAAACTGCCCTGGCGCAGATATTTCTTAGGAATTAGTTTTTCTAGATTCTCTTTGTCTACGTCACACGCAGGAAGTGAACATCCCCTTCTTCCCTTTCTGCTTTTCTCAAATATTAAAGGCTCTCTCATACCATATCTTCCAAGAACAGGGTGAGTTTATCAATCTCCTCTCTGGTTCGCTTTTCAGTTATCGAGAATAATAAGGAATTCTCCAATTCGGGGTAAAATCTCCCCAGCTCAAATCCCCCCAGGATCTTGTTATCCCAGAGCAGTTTGTTTATCTTATGAGATGAAACGGGACATTTTACAGCGAATTCTTTAAAGAAGGGGCTCCTAAAGGTGAGTTCAAATCCAGGAATCTGGTAAATTCTCTTAGCGGCATAATGTGATTTTTGCAGACACAGGTGAGCTACCTTAGCCAGTCCTTCCTCTCCCAGGGTAGATAGGTATATGGTAGCTCTTAAGGCATTCAAAGCCTGGTTGGTACAGATATTGGAGGTTGCCCTTTCTCTACGTATATGCTGCTCTCTCGTTTGTAAGGTTAAGACGAATCCTCTTCTTCCCTTCTTATCAGTGGTTTCCCCTACTATTCTACCTGGTATTTTTCTTAAGAAATCCTTCTTAGAGGTAAAAATTCCCAAATAAGGTCCTCCGAAATTAAGTTTGCCTCCCAGAGCCTGTCCTTCTCCCACGGCTATATCTGCATTGTATTCTCCCGGAGGGATGACGAGTCCTAAGGATATGGGATCCAGCGAGACAATGTATAAAGAATCAGTCTGGTGAGTAATTTCTTCTATCTCATTAACTTTCTCTAAACAGCCAAAAAAGTTGGGATTCTGGATAACCACACAGGCAGTCTCTTTATTTATCTTCTCTTCCAATTTAGCAAGATCGGTTACCCCATTCTCGTAATCTATCTCTACTATAGATAGGCCTAAGGTTTTGTTTATATAGGTGGTGAGAACCTGACGATATTCCGGGTGAAGAGTCTTAGCTACCAAAACTTTCTTGCGATGATTAACGTTATGAGCCAGGACAGCCGCCTCAACCAGGGCTGTTGCCCCCTCATAAAGGGAGGCATTGCACACGTCCATTTGAAAGAGCTTACAGATAAGGCTTTGATATTCATAAGTGGTCTGTAGCATTCCCTGGCTGGCTTCTGCCTGATAGGGAGTGTAGGAGGTATAAAATTCAGATCTACTGGAGAGATGATCAACCAGGGAAGGGATAAAATGATCGTAGCTTCCCGCTCCCAGAAAAGACACATATTCATCTAAATGGGCGTTTTTCCTGGATAGCCCCTTAAGCTCATTAACCAATTCCATCTCTGAGAGCGATGAAGGAAGATTGAGGTCAGTTTTTAATCGTAAATTTCGAGGGATACTATCAAACAGATCCTCTATGGACCTAGCTCCTATCTCTTTTAGCATCTCCTTTTGGTCTTTTTCGGTATTGGGAATATAGGGAATCACTTTTTTTCCTTCCTCACGAGCTCCTCATACTCTTCTGAACCCATCAAAGTATCGAGTTCAGTTTCATCCCCTATCTTTATCTTGATCATCCACCCTTTGCCGTACGGATCTTGAGTTATTATCTCTGGTTCTCTAGATAACTTCTCATTTACCTTGACTACCGTTCCACTTACTGGTGAGTGTAAATCAGAGACAGCCTTAACTGATTCTACAACCCCAAAAGAGGACCCCTTGGTAACTTTTGCTCCCATAGAGGGAAGCTCTACATAGACCAGGTCGGTCAACTGTTTGGTGGCAAAATCTGTAATGCCGACAGTAGCAGTATCCTTATCGACTCCTACCCACTCGTGGGTCTCGCTATACTTCAAGTTTTTCGGATACACTCTATTCTCCGTTTTTTCGATCATATAATTCTTTGGCTCTTTTTGCTATATGCTCAGCCGTTAATCCAAATATTTTCATCAACTCCCAGGGTGCCCCAGATTCACCAAACTTATCCTCCACTCCCACCATCCCCATTAACAATGGTGCATCGTATCTCTTACCCTGTCCTATCACTCCGGCAACAATATTTCCAAAACCGCCAACCTGGTGTTCCTCTGCCGTTATTATAATCCCTGTTTCTTCCGCTGCCTTTACAATTGCCTTCCTATCAATGGGCTTAACTGTATGTACATTTAGTATCCTTACCTCAATTCCGTATTCTTCTTTCAAAATATAAGCTGCCCTCATTGCCTCTGGCACCATAGGTCCACAGGCAATTATACTTAAATCTTCATTTTCTGACTTATAATTAGGGGAAAGCTTTACCTCAAATGCCTCGATGAAGTTTTTTTTCTCACCTCGGTATCTTATTATATTGGCTAAACCAAACTTATAGGGAGTATCCTTGGTGGTCACTAGGGGAGTTGCTTCCCTGGCGTACCTAACCACCGCGGGTCCCTCAATAAAAGCAATAAATTCGGTCGCTTTTTCTGTCTCCAGTGAATCACAAGGGATGACCATATGCATATTAGGTAAATAACAGATGTTGGTAATTTCCTCCAATGCTTGATGGGTAGCTCCATCTTGTCCTACCGAAATACCACCGTGAGCATCGGCAACTTTTACATTGAAGTTGTTATAGCATACCGTAGTCCTTAGTTGATCCCAATTTCTACCGGTTACGAAAACTCCGTAGGATCCAATAAATGGTATTTTCCCCTCCTTGGCTAAGCCAGATGCTACCAGAGCCATATTAGCCTCAGCTATACCTATACTGAGGAACCTATTTCTCCTCTCCGGATGCTCGGCATAGAACTTATTCATTCTTATTGAGCTGGTAATATCAGCCCCTAATGCAACAACTCTTTCATCACTACCTAATTTTTCTATAGCTCTGCCAAAACCATTTCGGGTAGCATCCATCTCAACTTTCATTGTATAGGATGAATTCCACCAATAATTTCTGCTAAATCCAGGCATGGAAGTCTCTATCTTCTTATCCACTTCCTTTTGATAATCATCAGCGATTTTTAGTAGTTTATCTACTTTTTCTTTAGTAAAGGAAGGATCTCCTATGTCCTCTAAGGCCCTGTCCAATGACTCTTTCCCTGATCTTCCGTCTTTAGGGGCTATACCATGATAACCTACTACATCCTCAGCATAGGAAACACCTTTTCCTTTGGTTGTTTGAGCAATTATTACTGATGGTTTTCCTTTCACCTTCTCAGCCTCATCAAGGGCATCCAGGATCTCTTTCATATTATGACCATCAATCTCAATAGTATTCCATCCAAAGGCTCTCCATTTATCAACCAGAGATTCCAGTCTCATAACTTCCTCGGTAGGACCATCAATTTGCAAGCCATTTCTGTCGACAATAGAGACCAGGTTGTCTAATTTATAATGAGCAGCACACATTATGGCCTCCCAAATAGAACCCTCATCAAGCTCCCCATCTCCATTAATACAGTAAACTCGGTAGTTTTTCTCCTCTAATTTAGCATTAAGGGCACAGCCCACTGCCACACCCAGACCCTGTCCCAAAGATCCAGCGGAAAGCTCAACTCCTGGTAGTTTTAATCTATGGGGATGACCTTCAAAGCCAGACCATAATTTTCTTAACTTTACCACCTCTTCTACTGGGAAATAACCGGCTTCACCCAAAGCCACATAAAGAGCCGGAGCTTTGTGACCAGTGGACCAGAAAACTCTGTCCCTATCTTCCCAATTGGGATTTTGGGGGTCATGCCTTATTTTTTTAAGATATAAGGCGGCAGCAATATCCATGATTGAGAGAGTCCCCCCGGTATGTCCTGAGCGAGCTGCAGTAAGACTAACCATATTATAAGCTCTCATTTCCCTTGTTTTCTCTATCAACTCTTCCATTGTATAATCCCTTTTTACCTTTCCTGTCTTAGAATCGATAATTGGCATTTAATAACTCCCCTTTGCTATTTTAGTCTAGAATGAAGTCTTCAGCTATCAACTTTCAGCAATCAGCAATCTACTGAACGCTGATGGCTGACTGCTGAATGCTTACTAATTTGATTCATCTTTGCACACTCTGCGATCCCTGCGGTGAATAGTTACACTTATATCTACATTTCACTGTTCTCCCTCTCTGGGAAACGGCTTAAAACTATAGCTTCTTGATGAAGAAGGACCTTATCTCCTCTGGTTAGTTCATCTTTAGGAGCCTCTGGAGAAAATTTTCCTCCCCGTGGAAGCATAAATATTCCCATTGTTCTTCCTTCCTCGGCAAAATTTTTATCAACATAAGCTAATCCAACTTGAATTCCTTCCACCAGGGCGGAGCTCGTGACTCTACCCATATATTGACCTTTTTCATCAACAACAGGGTCTTCAGATTTTACCATTCTGATGCCTTTAGATTTCATCTTAAAACGAATAACCTCCATTTTCCTTTGGGCTTGCCTTTCTAAAAGGCACTTTTTCCCAATAAAGTAAGGTTTGTGAAGTTTAACAAATGCCCCATAGCCAGCCTCGGTAGGGGTAATACCGTATTTGCCAGCTAATTCATGCCCGTACAAGGGTAGACCAGCTTTAACCCTGGTTGAATCTCGGGCCCCCAGACCGGAGGGTTTAATACCAAACTCTTTGCCTTCTTGTAAAAGCAGAGTCCAAATGAGAGGAGCATCCCCAGGATGTAGATAAAGCTCATAACCGATGTCTTCTCCAGTATAACCGCTGCGGGAAATTATCATCTTTATTCCGGCCAGCGTAACCTCTATAAATTCATTTTTTGCCATCCTGGCTAATTTTCTCTTTAGTTCTTTCTCTTTGGCCAATTTCTGTAATATGGAGAGCGAATTAGGGCCCTGGAGAGCCAGATCAACTTTTTGATCCTTTACCGATGAACTACTCTTTAAATCCTTAAGAACCGCCTTCCCTTCAACCTCTTTATTGGGGTGGTCTCGATCTATAAGGAATTTTTTGGAATTGACGGCATTTAGCCAGGCCCAGATCTTTTTCTCATTAACAGCATTGACCACCATCATATATCGATCGTGACGGCGGCGATAGATCATAACATCATCCAGGATATTACCATCCGGATCGAGAAGGTACGCGTACTGAGATTGCCCGTCTTTCAACCATCGCACATAGTTGGTAGAAACTGTATCTAAGAAACTGGCGGCGTGCTCACCGGCAATTTCTATCACTCCCATGTGGGTTACATCAAAAAGTCCGGCTGCCTCCCTTACCGCCCGGTGCTCCTCACTAATACTGGTGTAACAAACTGGCATCTTCCAACCGGCAAACCTAATAAACCTGGCACCTAGTCTCAAATGCTCCTCATATAGAGGAGTTTGTCTCACCTTGTCTTTCTCTTCCTTATAGTGAAACTCCTCTTTCACCGCCGAAGATTCTAGCGCCTTATTGATAATCTTTTGTCCGACAAAATAGGGCTTGGATAGATGAAAATAAGAGGGGTGAGTCTTATACAGAGAAAGTCCGTCAGTTGTAGATTTAGGGTTTTCTTCGGAAGGTAGGCCTGCTTCTGAATAAAGGTGTTGTCTGGTCAAAAGCCCGGCTGCCTTAATGCCAAACTCTTCCCCTTGCCTTAAAAGTAGATTCCAGAGCTTGATGGCGTCATCCGGGTGGATATAGAATTCAAATCCTGAAGATTCCTGGGTATAACCGGTTCGGGAAATGATTCCTTCGATCTCTTTAATCTTCCCTGACCGGAAATGAAATTTCTTAAGATTCGCTAACGAAGGGTCTATTTTGCTGAGGATCCTGGAAGAGTTTGGTCCGTACAAAGCTATTCCCATCCTGCGTGAGCCTTCTTCGACAGTCTCCCTCAAATCCTCCACTACTGCTGGTCCTTCAATTTTGGCAAATATATCATTACTATCAAAACTAATATATCCGTCCGAATGTCCCCGAAGCCATAACTTTACCTTTTCAGTAGGGGATGGATTAGTTACCACCAAATAGTGATCTCTACCCCTATTATCGCAATTTAGGTAGAGGATAGAAACATCATCGATAAGTTGAGCTCGCCTGTCCAGAAGAAAAGAACGCAGGAGCTGCCCCGGCTTAAGCTTGGCTAGATTATTGGTAGATACCCCTTGAAGAAGCGGCTTCGCTCTTTCTCCACTTACCTTGAGTAGTCCCATGTCGCCCAGGTCAAAAATGGCAGCCGTTCTGCGGACTGCTTTAAGTTCTTCGGTAACATTTTGATAATGAAGAGGCATCTTCCAACCGTTATTTTCGACTAGCTTCGCTCCTAACTTTTGATGCTGGGTGAGTAACCTGGTCTCTTTCACTGACGGTTTTGTGGCAAGATCGTAATGGGGATAACCAAGCTTAGCCGATCGGTCATGGAGGGAGACTTGAGCTTTTGCTCTGTGGGTCAGCTCGGCCACTTCGTGTTTTACTTCCTCAAGAGTCTCCAGATCTATCTTTCCTCTGGATAGGTCCCCAGCCAGCCCTATGTAGCTAAAGGGCTGAATACTCATCAGCACCCGGTGAATAAGTTCGGCTAACTTCTCCATCTCCTCTTTTCCTAGTCCTCGCTGGGTAATCCAGGGGGTTCCCAGACGGATGCCGCTGGCGTCGGCGGCTGTCTCATCACCAGGAATAGTGTTCTTGTTAACCACCAGACCGCAAAGATCCAGGATGCGAGCCGCTATTTCACCCTTTAGAGGAAAGCCGGTCCTGGTTTTGATAGCCTTTAGATCGATTACTAAAAGGTGAGTATTGGTTCCTCCATAGGCTATCTTTAAGCCTCGCTTCTTAAGAGAGGAAGCTAAAACTTTGGCGTTTTCCACAATTTTTTCTTGGAGTTTTTTAAACTTCTCTGTCTGGGCAATCTTAAAAGCTACGGCCATAGCGGCAAACTTGTTAACGTGAGGACCACCCTGCTCGCCAGGAAAGACAGCATTATCTATTCTTTGGGCCTTCTCCTCATCAGTGGTCAAAATGATCGCACCCCGTGGCCCGCAAAGAGTCTTATGGGTGGTTAAGGTAATTACATCAGCATGACCAACCGGACTCGGATATTGCCCCGCAATCACCAGTCCCGCGGGATGAGCAATATCAGCAAAGAGTATGGCTCCCACCGTATCGGCAATCTCCCTGAACTTCTGCCAGTCAGGAGCCCAGGGATAGGAGGTATAGCCGGCGATGATCATTTTCGGTTTATGCTCGATGGCCAGTCTTTTGATCACCTCATAATCTAGCCTTTCTGTTTCTTCACTGACTTCATAGGAGATAATATGATAGCGCCTGCCGGATCGGTTGAACTGGCTGCCGTGGGTTAGATGTCCTCCATGGGCTAAAGCCATACCCATAACCGTATCGCCGGGTTCAACAAAAGCCTCATAGACAGAGTTGTTAGCCGCTGCTCCCGAGAGGGGTTGTACATTGACAAATATTTGATCAGCCCTAATCTTTATGCGAGAATGGGGATTTTTCTCGGTAGCAAAGCATTGGGCGGCCCGCCTCTGGGCCAAACTCTCAACAAAATTGACGTACTCGCCCCCTTTGTAAAATCTTCTGTCAGCATAGCGTCGGTAGTGGGCAAGCTGATCCTTGAAATCTAATAGCAGCCTTTCTTCATCCCTGGTCATCTTTAAGGGAGGATATCCTTCCGCATAGAGGTTAGTGAAGACCGAGCCCAGGGCCTGCCGGACAGCTTGGGGACAGATGCTTTCCGAGGGAATGAGGATGAGCTTCTTTGCTTGCCGCTCTTCCTCAAAGCTGATGATTAGATCTGTATCCGGGTCTATTCCAGAAAGATTTTCCTCCAGGAGAAAATTTGAATACTCCTGATCACTTTTTCCTGAGGATGCTTCCTTTGATGAAAACTTCCTTCTTTTCATGAATAAATTCCTGTTAGCTAGATCTGGCATTTGGCCTAAGACTTAGATTCAATAGCTTTTTTAATTCTTTTTACTCCTTCTATTATGTTTTCTCTGGAGGTTACATAGGATAATCTGATATATTCCTCTTTCTCCCCTTCGTTTCTTTGACCAAAACAGTTTCTGGCCAATACGGCTACGTTTGCTTTGTGTAATAGATATTGTTGAAGCTCTTTTGAGTCACGGAAACCAAGATTTCGGCAAGCCTCAGTTACATTTGGGTATATGTAAAAAGCTCCTCGCGGTCTCAGACATTTAATCCCTTCGATATCATTCAACCCTTCATAAATAATATCTCTTCTTTTTTGAAATTCTGCTATCATGGCTGAAGATTCCGCCTGCGGGCCTTTCAGAGCCTCTATTCCTGCATACTGGGTAAATGTTGCCGTACAGGAATCAACGTTGGTTTCTATTCTTGCAATATGTACGGCCAACTCCTTCTTCATTATCCCAAATCCCAATCGCCAGCCAGTCATGGCGTAAGTCTTAGAAAATCCATCAACCAGAATCGTTCTATCTTTCATGCCGGGGATAGAAATGATACTTCGAAACTCCCCATCATAGATGATCTTAGAGTAGATCTCATCAGACAAAACCCAAAGATCAGCTTGGATAGCTATTTCAGCAATAGTTTCCAGATCATCCGGGCTTAAGATGCCCCCGGTGGGATTGTGGGGAGAATTGAGAATGATCATCCTCGTCTTGGGGGTTATCCTCATCCTTAGATCCTCTGGATCAAAACTGAAGCTTTTCTCTTCCAAAAGAGGAAGAGGAACTGATTTCCCTCCTATAAAGTTTATGACCGATTCGTAGATGGGATATCCCGGGTTTGGATATATCACCTCGTCTCCTTCATTGACACAGGAAAGGATACTATCAAAAACTATTGGTTTTGCCCCCGGAGTAACCACTACCTCTTCCGGTGTAACCTCGATACCTCTAGTCTCAGAAATGTAGTGCGCAATTGACTCTCTTAGAGGAAGGATTCCGGCCGAGGGACTATAATGGGTATAACCGTCATTAATGGCCTTCGTTGCTGTATCTTTAACATTCCGAGGAGTATCAAAATCAGGCTCTCCCAGGGCAAAACTTATAATATTTTGACCTTCTGCTTTGAGCCTATTCACCTCTGCCAAAACTTCAAATGCTGTTTCGGTCCCTAATCTACCCATTCTTCTTGCTATTTGCATTGGTCTACCTCCATCCGTAGTGCTCTAGATATATTCATCCTTAATAAAAAAGAGGACACGACAGCTTGATGAATGTCGTGCCCTCTGTCCTTTTACCTGAGAGATTTGTCTTGCCTACGAAGACAGGACTGCCCCTTCGGTTCTTTCCTTGGTTACATTCAAGGAAAGCTTCTCCAGAGAGCTAGTCGATTAAGGTCCTTTTGCCTGAGAGTTTAAACTAAAGGTTGCCCCTTCGGCGCCAGATGTTCTTGGTCTCTCCCTTAATCGTCCTCTACTAATACCATATTTTCAATCGTATTAGATTTTATACACAATTTATGTTTTGTCAATCCCCCAGAGTCAAGTCCAATTTTTTCTGTAGATTTCCTCTCAAATGAGGCAAAAACAGAAAAATCTGTTCTTTCTTATTTAGGGCCTGAAGAAAGACTCAACCGAGAATAAACTTTTTCTATTGGGAATCGGCACAGTAAAAGAGCTCTCTATGTGCGGGCGGATACAACACCTATATCAACCTCTTTTTTTAGGAGCTTTTGGCAAAAGGTCTCTATTATCCCTTTTAGAAAGCCCTTGACAAAGTACCTCTATTATTGTTAGACACAGTTTTAACATCATAGGGAACTTCCCAAACGAACCTGAATATAATGATAAATTTCTTGAGGAACGTTCAGACCCGTTGCCTTTTCAAAACCCTCAAACCCAGGGGAAGAGTTCACCTCGCAAACTCTGTAACTATCACCATCAAAAAGAATATCTATGCCAGCTATATCCAGCCCCACAAGCTTCGCAGATTCCACGGCAAGCCACTCCACTGCAGGATTTAGATCAAAAGGTGCAACTGTTCCTCCCGCAGAAAAATTGGCTTTGAGCTTCCCTTCTCTGGCTATCCTTACCATTGCTCCAATATGCCTTCTACCTACAACAAAGACTCGAATGTCTTTTCCGTTACCGAATAAAACGAATTCCTGAATGATTACATTAACTCTCTGATCTTTCGAGACTTCTATGAGGTCTGCAAGGTCTTTCATCTGGACTCTGTTCTCGCAAAGAAAAACTCCCTTTCCATAAGAGCCTGAAACAGTCTTTACTATCAACGGATAAGTGAATTCCCTCTCAACAATATCAATGTTCAAGGGGAACTTAGCAAGCATAGTTTTAGGAATTGGAACATTATTTGTAGCAAGGATTTGCAGGGTTGTCAGTTTATTTTTGGCATTTTCTATGCTCTGGCTGGAATTTAGAACAAAAAGGCCCAATCTCTCAAGATGTCGTATCATCGCTAAAGCAAAATATGTTGTGCCTGCACCCATTCTTGGAATCAAACAGTCCGGCAAATCTACAGGACTGCCGTTGTGAAGGATGCTCCTTCGCCCCTCTTTTGTAACGACAATATCGAATTCTTCAGGTCCAACTATTTGGAGTTCAATTCCCATTTGTTCGGCTTCCTTATGAAAACGCCTGTTTTCGTAAGAGTTAAAATTTTCTTTCTTTGCAAGAATCCAGGCTTTCATATCTTTTTTGCTACTCCATTTGGTTTTTCTCAAATTGAGTCTCTTCCGAAAATTTTAACCTTTGCTCAAAAGGTCTGCATGGGAATGACCTCTACTTTCATTGGGCCCCAGAAAGGTAGGCTCCTTAATAGTCAGCTTAACTCTTCAAGGGCGTATCTGAGCTATTACTTTTTTTCTTCCTTTTTTTCTTCCTTCTCTGCCTTCCTCACAAAGCCTCTAATCGCGCCACCAACGATCCAGCACACTAAGGCAGCAAAAATAGAAGGGTTGGTTGGGAGTAAGTTGAAGGCCGGGCCCGCCAATATCACTATGAGTCCAAGTACTCCCAGAACTGCTGCGATAATTCCTGCGATCTTCTTGTTCATTTCCAGTCACCTCCTGTCACTAGGTTTAAGTATGCGAGTTCGCTCCACGCATGTCAAGTAGCGCATTCGGGTTCTCGAAGTCGCCGAAGGCCATCTGCGCCTCTTTCTGACCCTCTTACTGTGTAGCCTTTATCATTTTCCGCATGCCCACAAGTGCGCAGGCCCAGCCTGGTACTGAGAAGAACATTGAAAGGAATGCTGCCACGGTGGCAACGCCGGGATTGTGTGTCATCAAATCAGGGCTGAGCAAATTGCCCGGCGGCCCGCCAATACCGCAGGCAAACCACGCCCCGAAGAAGAGGAACATATATCCGAACATGTTCCACTTGGTAGCTGACCGTAGCGCTCCCTTGGCCAAGCTGTAGGCCTTCAGCCAGTTCCAGACAACCAGGGTGAAGAGCACGGCGCCGGCCGATCCAAACGTGCCAAAGTAGAGCCACATCCAGATAGGATGACTCGTTGCGAAGTTCATTTGATCACCTCCTTAGCCTTTTTCCCGTAGACCAATCCGCCGATGACCATCAGCACTGCGCCGATAGGCACGGAGTAGCCCCATATGCTAGGCGGTACCGATGGGTAGGCCAGCGGTATCCCCATCAAGGCCCACAGGAAAGAAGCTGTTGTGTAAACGTGCATAGAGAAAACGCCCAGAGCAAAAAGCACCAATCCCCACGTCTTACTTTGCATAGTTTTCCTCCTTTTTGGTTCTAAAATGTAGGATTGAGCTGACCATTTTTTGGGGAAGGTCATCCACTATTTCGATTCTTTCTATTCTATAAGATAACATGTACATATAAGAAATATTGTCAACCCCCTTTTTCGGTTGCCCTAGCCCGAAAAATTGGAAGTTAGTCTTGAATGATCAATTTTTGCACGGCTTGCCTCAAGGAGAAAAGGAGGACGGGTTTATTTTTTTAACTCGACATAGCTCCTTGAAATTTTAAAAACATAAGGTAATGCCACCAGTCCCCCATAGTAGATAATCAAAAGAATCGGCGAAAAGGATCCCACCCCAGGACAGAGTAAATTGGAGATAGTTCTCGATTGAGAAAAAGAGAAAAAGTTAACCAGCCGCAAAAGACCGGTAAGAGCTAGCCAATTGGCATTAGCAATTATCTGAGCTCCTCCCAGGGTTATCAATCCCAATGCCAGGCTAAAAAATCCCAAAGCCAGGATAATTGTTACCAGGGGAGTAATAAGGAGATTGGTTAGAAGGCCAATAAGAGGAATTTGATGAAAATAAAAGGCCAGCAAGGGAAGAACAGAAAGTTGTGCTGCTAAGGAAATAGCGAACGATTTTCTTAACCAGAGAGGTAGTCTTTTAAATCTTTTTTCCAGATGAGGGGTAAGATAGATTATTCCTCCCACCGCTATAAAGGAAAGCTGAAAACTGGCGGTGAAAAGAGAAAGCGGACTGAGCGCGAGAATAAAAAGAGCAGCAAGACTAAGGATGACAAAAGGAGAGATATCTCTGTTAATCAATAGACATCCCAGTCCCACTCCCGCCATTAAAGTTGCCCGGCCCACTGGAGGCCGAAGGCCTGTCAGAACCGCATAATATGCCAGAAGAGGCATAACCAAAAGAGAGGTCAATTCAAAGGAAAGTCCCAGAGTCCTGAAAAAAACCAAGAGGATAAACAAGATCAATCCCACATGTAGACCACTTACCACTAAGATATGGCCTGTACCTGTTTTAAGGAACGTATTTTTAACCTCAGCAGGAAGAGAATCCTTATCTCCCAGCATGATAGCCTTTAAGATAGCAGATTGAGGCTGAGGCAAGAGGTGCTCGATTAATCTTACCATCCGGTCTCGGCTCCTGTAGGCCCACTTCATTAAAGGATTTCCTCGGCCTCTTTTTATGAGCTCTACTTTTCCTGTACCCAGTTCAACCCAGATTCCCTGATAGGATAAATATTTTTGCCAGTTAAATCCTCCTTCTTTTTCTCCTTTTGGTAAAGTTAGCTTTCCTTCAACCTTGACCTCATCCCCATAATCATAATTCAACAGAGGAAGATAGCTTATCACCCAGACCTTTCCTTTTACTTCTTTTTCTATTTTCCCTGAACCATTCTCTTTCTCCGCACCCATCTTCAGGGATCCATTTTTAGAAGCTATTTTCTCCACCTCCATTATAAATCTGATGACTCTTCCCTTTAGCTGTGGGCGATTAATCACTTTTCCGGTTATCTGCAATGCCTCTTTAGAAGAGGTAAAGTTGATAATATGAGAAGGAGAATGAGGAAAATAGGAATAGCGAAAATAGAGGCTACCTGCCAAAGTGATAAGAGAAAACAAAAGATACACTACCAAGCTTCTTTTCCCCTTAAGGTAAAAAATAACCGATAAGCCGAACAATAAGAGAAAAGTTAAGTAGAGGGAAAGAAAAGGTAGAGAGAGATACTTTCCTAAGACTATTCCTGCTATGAAGAAAAGGGTGAGTCCAACAATGGGTTTATTCATAATGAGGGGAAATTTTCCTTTTTGCCTGCTCAATAATAGCTTTTCTTTTCACTTCCTGCACCAGAGCCGGCACAACGATTTCTTAGTAAGGTAGGTATTTCTTGGGAAACTTTGCCACTATGGTATAATTGGGATCTACCACGTTTCCTACTCGCATCCTGCCAACTTGTGACAGCACCTGTAGGGCTTCCCATTTCTCAAATCCATAATCGGCAACCAACCATTTTATGAGTTCCACGTGAGCAATACGGAGAGCATCCATAAGCGGACGTGCACTACCAGCTACCATGAGATAAGCTGGATTCTCCATCCGAGGCCACTCTACAGTTTTATTCTTAATCACTTCCAGCTTCAAGGTCACCTGAGCAGTTGTTTCCAGGGCGACTCCGCAGATCTCTCCGTCTCCCTGCGCCGCATGAACATCCCCGAATGAAAGATGCGCTCCTTTTACCCATATGGGTAGGTAAAGGATTGCGCCTTCTTTTGTCTCCACACAGTCCATATTTCCGCCGTACTCACCTGGAACAAGCGCTGTTTCTACACGTCCAAATCGGGGAGCGACCCCTATGGAACCAATGAAAGGATGGAGAGGAATTTGAATTTTCTCTAGTTTGCTTTTAGAAAGTTTTAGGGTCCCCATTTGAGAGCCTAGATCAAGCTCCCACTGGTATTTGACTTCTGGCAGAGGCTCATTAAACAAAAGGTCCCTTCCTGTATACTCCCCGGTTAAGGAACCAAAATGAGGCAAAAGAGAGGAATAGGCGTATCCCCGGTTTAGAAGAATCTTTTCGATACTTATCTTCAGTAGATCACCTGGCTGAGCTTCCTCAATCCAGATGGGTCCAACCAGAGGATTGGCCTCTTGAAATGTGGTGACCTTGCTTTTCTGTTTTTGGTGTTCCGCCAATGGATTGCCGCAGCAGTCGAATCCACCAGCATCTACTGTTGAAGCGGTGACTGAATCACCGCTTCTAATCCGTAGTACCGGTTCGTCCGGACCAAAGGTGTACTGGTAAACTCTGGGTTCTAATCTATGGAGTTTGCCTTTTTGTGGAGTAGAAGTCATATAAACCTCCTATTTAAGTGGTATAGGTTCTTCGCATTTTTTGAGAAATTTTAGTCCTTCAGAAGCTATCTCGTCGGGTGATGCGATTCTTCTCCATATGGCAACTTGCTTTCCAAATTCTTTCTTCATAATATCAGGGGTAAAAGATTCAATAACAAGCCATCTTTGGTAATTGACCTCCTTCAAGGCTTTAAAAACTTCATCCCACTCAATATGTCCTGTTCCGGGAATTCCCCTATGACTTGCACAACAGTGGAAATGGTAAAGTAGATCTCCCGCAGTTTTTATAGCTTCATACATATTATTTTCTTCTATATTCATCTGAAATGTATCCAAATGCATCTTTATGTTAGGGTGTTTAATTTCTTTAATTAATTTCTGTGCCTCAGACGCAGTATTCAGAAAAAACGATTCAAACCTATTTACGGGTTCTATCGCCAGATAAACTCCTCCTTCTTTGGCGAACTCTGCCACTTTCCATAACCCTTCTTTACAGTACTCCCATTCCTCGCTGGTTCGTGCGAGACCAGTAAACCGGCCCCAAGGTGCATAAATTACCCCGGATAAAACGTCACTATTTAACTCCGAGGCAATCTCTACACATCTTTTTAGGTAGTTAACTCCTCGTTTTCTTGTGGATTTTTCAGAATCTATTATATTATGTTCCTCATCAAGACCCGTGGAGATAACGCACTTAACACCGGTTTGCTTACTTTTTCTTTTTATTCCCATAATTGGTCCAGATTTTAAAAAGGATTGGCTTAAGGATATCTCGATTCCTTCAAAACCCATATTTCTTACCTTATCGAAAAGATACAACGCTCTCTCCGTGAAACTCGGAACCCAGATTAGGGCAAAAGCTCCGTATTTCATTTCTATATACTCCCCCTCCCGTCTAAGGATTATTTAGATTTTATTACTGTCTCTAAGGCAGTCTGCGGACCCCCCCTTTTCACGCAATATATATTTTCCTGACCTAAGAACCCTCAGCGCTGCTTCATTGGCTTCGTCCTCGATCGAGCCATATGCTCTTTCTAATGCATCAAATGCTACTTTCATGATTTTACTTTTCTCCCATTCTTTTTTAACGAGTTAAATCAATCCACTTTTTTTCTTCCGAGGAGAGATAGGCTGCTTCCATAATTCTTTGCACAGCCAATCCATCCTCAAAGCTGGGCTCAGGAGTTAGATCTTCCAGGATAGCTCTGATAAAGCTGTACTGACTTGCTATATGAAAACGCAGCCATCCGACGGAAGCTCGGGCACAAGCATGGAGGTCTGAGTCAGGGTAACGTTGAAGTGTTTCGATCCTCTTAAAGCCCAGCTCGCCCTCCAGCGACTCGTTCTTATTCATTACATCATAGAAATACAGCCAATTCGGATCCATCAGGTTAAACCTTACCGCCCCTTTGTCTCCCTGAATCTCTATTTTTAATTCATCGATACTCCCTGTGGAAACACGTGAAGCCTCCACTGTTCCTATAGCTCCGTTTTTTAACCTAAGTTGAAGAATACTCAAATCATCAACATCCACCTCTTCCATTTGCTTAGCTTCTTTTTCAATGGGACGCTTCTTAATCAAAGTGTAATCGTTGGCAAGTACAGCTTCACATTCCCCCAGGAGATACCTTACCAAGTCAAGAACATGAGATCCCAAATCAAAAAGAGCACCTCCTCCTGCTTGTGATTTCCTCAGGCGCCAACTCATTGGCCTGCCGGGATCAATATAGCCGGAGTGCAAATAGGCCGCTCGGAAGGTAAGGATCTTACCCAATCTATCTTGACCAATCAATTGCCTTGCTCGCATGATTGCAGGTACAAAGCGATAATTAAAGGCTATTTGACACTTGACATTGGAGGCGGATGCTCTTTTCACTATATCTTCTGCCTCCCGGGCATTCATTGCCAGAGGTTTCTCACAGTAGACATGTTTTCCCGCCTCAATGGCATCAATAACTATATTGTGATGCAAGTAGTTGGGGGCGGTACAATCAATGATGTCTATATCTTTGGCTGTCAGTAACTTATGATAGTCAGTACAGGAGAACTTGAATTGGTGTTGCTCTTGGGCTTTTCGCGCTGTCTCTTCATGAGCGGTACAAACTTTCACAAGCTCAATCCTGTTTGATCCCAGATCATAGTAGGATGACATACTCTTATAACCAAGAATATGAACCTTCCCGATTCCTCCACATCCAATTATTCCTACGCCAAGACTAGCCATTTTTAAATACCCCTTTTCCGAAAAACATGAAACTTAAATCGATCACTTCTTAGCTGCAGGCCAGCTGTATCGGCCATCAGGGATAAGATAAATAATCAGTAAGTCACTCTCAGCTTTTTCCCGGTCTGAATAGAGCAATTAGAGGCAATTACAGCAGCTAAGGATCTTCTGCCATCCTCACCGCTAACAAGGGGAGAGGTGTTCTTGATAATGGAGTTGATGAAATGCTGGAGTTCGGCAATATATCCCTCTTTAAACCTTTCTCTCCAGCTCAAATACTGAAGTAGATTCATTCCTTTATCCCTGGTAGACCAGCTAAGATTTTTTCCTCTTACATCTCCAACAAACATAACCCCTTCTGAGCCCAGAAGTTCCACGCGAGCATCGTATCCGTAACCAACCGGACAACTCATATCAATTACTCCCATTTTTCCATTATAAAAGGTTCCTAAAACCACAGCAGTATCGTAAAAGCGGGGATATCTTATTTTTAAATCAGGACATCTATAATTGGCAGCGATAGCCTCTACAGTTTCCAGCCTGCTTTGGGTAAACCACATCAGGGCATCAAAATCATGACTGGCAACCTCGGCTAACATTCCTCCACTTTTTTGTATATCCCAGGCCCATTCTGGAGGTAGTCCGGGTCCCCTTCCTGTGGATTTGATAAGAAGTAATTCTCCAATTACTCCCTCCTCTACTTTCCTTTTAGCCAGGATAAACTCTGGATCGAATCTTCTCATAAACCCGATCTGTAGTTTCACACCATTTTTTTGACATTCCTCGATCATGGAATCAGCTTCTTTTAAATTCAAGGTAATGGGTTTTTCACAGAATACATGTTTCCCAGCCTGGGCTGCATCCACAACTATTGGGTGATGAGTAAAAGTGGGGGTGGTAACTACCACTGCATCAAACTTGTCCCAGTGAAGAGCCTTCTGGTAATCCTTAAACACACGGGCTACACCCAACTCTTCCGCCAGTTTTCGCGCAATACTCAGCTGGTTGTCTACTACAGCTACTACCTCTGAGGAAGGGATGTGAACCTTTAAATTAAAACCGTGAACTTTTGCCACTCTTCCTGCACCTATAAGACATATCCTTACTTTACCCATATAGTTCCCTTTTTCTATCCTTCATCTGGTAGCGGCAACCGACAGATCCTGGTAAGTTCTCGGGAGGGATCTTCTAGAGATGAAAGCAATTTAAGATATAATTTAGAGAAGTTCTGGTAGTAGTCATGACGGGATAAACTGGGATTGATAGAAGGAGTAGTGGTGCTGGTAAATTTTTTTGAAGTAGAGACTAAATCCGAGAAAAGACCAACTGCATATCCTGCTATTATTGCTGATCCCAGAACTGCCAGTTCCTCCCGATTAACCCTGAGATAGGATAAATTTAACACATCAGCTTTTATTTGATTCCAGAGAGGGCTTCTCGCTCCTCCCCCTATCACCCGAACTTTCTGAAAAGAAGGATCGGGAGAAAGCTCTTTTAAAATAGCCAAATAATAGGCATACTCATAGGCAATTCCCTCCAGTATAGCCCGGTAGAAGTGGGATTTTGTGTGTTTCCAACCGAATCCGAACCAGCTTCCTTTCACATGAGGGTTGTAGGGACAGACTCGTCCCCCAAGATGAGGAATAAAAATGAGTCCCTCCGAACCAGGAGGGATTTTCTCAGCTTTTTCATTTAAAACCTGGTAAGGATCTATTCCCCGCTCTTTGGCCTCTTTTTTTTCATCCTGGGCAAACTGATCCCGGAACCACCTGAGGCACTGTCCTCCTCCGTTGATGTAGGCTAAAAGATACCAGAGCCCAGGAATCACCGAGCGAAAACAGAGGAAGGTCTTTGTTTTTAAATCGGGTGTAAAATTAGAAATGCAACCTGCAAAACAGGAGGCAGTCCCGGCAACATCTATTAATTCACCCTCCTCCACCAGTCCCGCTCCCAGAAAACCGGCCATTTGATCACCTGCACCAGCAGCAATGGGGATACCCGTAATTAAGCCACAATCTCTGGCTGCCTGAGAGGAGAGTTTCCCTATTATCTCCCAGGGAGAAACTATCCGGGGAAGTTTATCCAGGGGTAGATCAAACATCTGGCAAAGCTCTTCACTCCAGGAGCCATCTTCGGTACTGCTGAATCCACTGAAGTGAATGTAAGTGTAATCAATGAAAGCCTCTTCTCCTTTAAGATTTGCCATTTTTCCGGCAACATATCCGGCGGGCATGACGAATTTATGGATCTTTCTAAAAACTTCCGGAGCTTCGTTTTTCCACCAGAGGATTCTAGGCCCGTGGTTATAACTGGGGGCAGCTCCTGTTTTTCTTAAAACAAGATCTTCGGCTTGTCTTTTCATAAGATCAATGTAAGGTTCACATCTTGTATCCAGCCAGGAATCGTAGCGAGTTACAGGCCTCCAGTGCTCATCAACCCCACCTATTCCTCCCATCTGTCCATCAAAAGCTATGGCAGCTATGCGGTGAGGAGAAATTTTTGACTTTTCTATGACCTCTTTAATGGTCTGGCAAGCCGAGCGGTAAAAATCGTCAAGCTCCTGCTCCACCCAGCCAGGTTTAGGATAGGAAAGTATTGATTCTTTATAGGCATCGGCAATTAAATTCCCCTCCTCATCAAAAATAGCCGCCTTTGTTCCAGCAGTACCAAGGTCAACTCCTATAAGGTAAGAATTTTCTGCCATAACAGTTTCTCTCTTTTCTCATTTTTCTGAAATCAAACCCCGAACGTAGAACGCGAATGAACATAACCGAATCAATCGATTTAACCATTTAACGGAGTATATTTAGGGTTATCTCTCAAGACAGGTTTACCGTTTTCTTCTATCATTATCTTGGCAAATCCGTGTTTTTCCACAATCTCGTAGTCATGCCCGGCATCTCCTGGAAAGAGGGTAAGAAAAACAAACTCCTTATCCCCGGTATTCATGGTTCTATGACCCCAGTAAGGAGGTATGTATCCCAGCACCCCTGGTTTCATATGGATGGTAAAGACTTTCCCTTCTTTGGTTTGCATTAGAAGATAACCTTCTCCCTCAAGACAGAAGTAAATCTCAGCAGTATCTTCTTTAGCGTGGAAATGCCCCTTGGTCATAAAATACTCCTGCCCCACCTTTCCCGGATAAATTATAGTGGTGCTATAGATTATGTGACCCGACTCTTCAGGGATGTTTACCTCCCTTACCTGATAGATCAAGGGGTTATCCTGAGATAAGAACTTCTCCAGGGCATGGTTATCAGCATACATTCCCTGTATGTCGCTCACTCTTCTCTTAATTATCCGATCCGGATTTACCACACCTTTTTTAAAGTCTACTATTGTCCTTATAGGCTCCATCAATTCTTTCATTTTTTTATCCCTCAATTTTGTTTTGACTCTTAGTGCCCTCTTTAAAAAGGAGATTAACGGATATCTTGCAGGGAAAGAGCCTCTAGTTTATCCTGGGTAGGTATCCCCTCCTTACTCCATCTTCTTGCCTCATAATACTCGTCAAGCTCAACTTCATACATCTCTTTAGTCAACACATGTCCCTTAGCTGGACCCTCAGGTAGTTTTTCCTTCATTATCCTTGGAGGTAGCATATCGTCCTTTCGACGTATCCCTTCTCTGGTTAATATTACTCTCTCCAGGTTGTAGATTCTCTCGCCTATCTCCATTAGCTTATCGGTGAAATCCAGACCAGTTACTAAGTTAAGGATAGTTGGATCTGGCTTATCACTAAATCCCAGAGCCCTCCTCACTACTGTACATATACCTAGACAATCAAGATAGGCTCTGGTATCCTGAATGCTCTTTATTAGCTTACCTTTACCCTTAAGCGCAAATCTATCATAATCTCCACTTAGTAGTTCGGCCCTGATTGACCAGCCACCTACGTTATGGCAGGCACCTCTGGAGGAGGTACCATAGGTCAGCCCCATCCCATAGAAGCCTCTAGGATCGTAGGCAGCGAAGGGCATTCCCTTAACCTGCATCATGTACCGCTCTGAGCCAGGAACTTCAGCGGCTATCCCCCGAAATCCCCGAGCTAGCACCTCACCAACTTTCTTTCTATTGGCTATGAGCTCAATAGCTCCTAATACAGCCTCAGGGCTACCGAAGGATAACTTCAGTCCCCCGGTATCTTCTCGGGTGATCATTCCTCTTTCATAGAGTTCCATAGCAAAACCAATTATGTTACCGGTAGATATCGTATCCATACCATACTCATCACACAATAGATTAGCAGATAAAATTGCATTAAAGTCCGATACCCCACACTGAGCTCCCAGGGCCCATATGGTTTCATATTCTGGAGCCACTGTCCATCCTTCAAATCTACCGGTTTTCAGCCGACATACCTTTAGACAGGCTACGGGACACTTAAAGCAGGCCTGATTTTTAACAAAAAAATTCTCTTTCATAGACCGGGCATCAATCTTATCGACTCCACTAAATACGGCCGTTTGAAAGTTTCTTACTGGATAACAGCCTAGCTCATTTATCGACTCGGTATAGATTGCTCTTCCATAATCGGCTAAGCTCTGGCAGGCCTTTCTCACCTCCCGAGGCTTAATCCTTTTCTTAAGTTCAGCTAGATTAGCGTAATTTAACCTGCCTTGCCCTTTAACTACTATGGCTTTAAGGTTTTTGGAAGCCATAACTGCACCAGCGCCTCCACGCCCGAAGCTTCTGCCATCCACTTTAATACAGGAGAAGGCTACCTTTCCTTCCGCTGCCGGTCCCACACACATTATGCCAGCTTGGGAGTAGCCAGTTTTTTCTTTGAGAATTTTATAAACCTTTCCGGTGGTCTTACCCCAGAGTTTGGTGGCATCTTCAACTTTCACCTTATCATCATTGATAGATAGATAAACAGGTTTGGAAGCCCTACCTTCTATGATTAAGCCGTCGTAACCGGCAAACTTGAGCTGCGGGCCAAAATCTCCTCCTGAGTTAGAACAAAGATATATCCCGGTCTCAGGTGATTTGGTGGCACATTGGAACTTAGTACTCCCGGGGACAATGGTGCCGGTTAAAGGACCACTCATAAAGATCAGTTTATTCGCCTCATCCAGTGGTCTAACCTCCGGAGCAATCTCCTCAAAATAAATTTTAGCAGCTACTCCTCTTCCTCCCAGAAATAGGTTCAAAAGTGCCTCATCCAGATGCTCCGCATGGTAAGTTTTATCATTCAGATTAACCCTCAAGAGATTGCCTACATATCCACCCTTCACCTCCATTTGTCTCTCCTCTTCAATTTTTTGAATTCTTCTACTCTGAAAGCCTGGTCAGTCTTTTATTTTCATTTTTACTTTGCTACGGGGGAAGTCAGGCTAAATGTCTAATTTTAGGTAGCAAATCGTCTCCTCCGCCATTGATCAAAAACAACAACACCAATAATGATTAAACCCATAATGAGGCGTTGCCAGAAAGCCGAGACATTGAGCAAGTTCAAACCGTTACCCAGTACACCCATTATGAATGCGCCAATTAGTGAACCAAAAACACCACCTTCTCCACCAAAGAGATTTGCTCCCCCAATGACTACCGCGGAAATACTTTGCAATTCTGCTCCTTCCGCCATCAGGGCGTTGGCTGAATTTAGACGGCCGGTCAGGACAACACCTGCAACTCCAGCCAGGAGTCCCATAATAGTATAAGCGATAATTCTGGTGCGTTCAATATTGATACCTGAAAATCTGGCAGCTTCCCGGTTTCCTCCTACAGCATAAATAGCCCGGCCTAACGTAGTATGAGTTAAGACCATCCAGCCCAGGATAGTGACCGCTGCAATAATCAGAGCTGGAACCGGCACCCCCCAAACATCGCCGCTACCTAACCAGATTAGTTCTGGAGGCAAATATCCTACAAGTTTAAGGGCGGTGAAGTGTGAGGGAACCGGCAGGCCCCCCGTCAAAATTAGTGCTATACCTCTTGCTGCAGCCATCATACCTAGCGTAGCAATAAAATCAGGTATCTTTCCTTTGGTAATGATGATACCGCTTATAAATCCCGTTAGTGCCCCCGTCCCCACACCCAAAAGTATACCAACTCCAAAACTGAGCCCCCAGTATGACATTGCTACCGCGGACATCGAAGCTGAGAGGGCAAGAACAGCGCCAACGGATAAATCAATCCCTGCACAAATAATAACCATTGTCTGGCCTACAGCAAGGATAGCATTAATGGAAGTTTGTCTTGTTATATTTAAAAGATTACTTACAGTCAAAAAATATGGGCTGGCAAAAGAAAGATATATAATCAGGAAAAGCAAGGCCATAATTGGCCCCCCGCTTAGTAAAATTTTCCTGATTTTTCCACCTCGCATAGAAACCCACTGATTCATTAAAGATATTCTGGAGGACACTGTTGAGGGTATCGTGCTCTGGGGATTATTTTTTTCAGTGGGTATTCTTTTTCTTTGTTCCCTCATAAATTAAACACCTCATAATATTGATTTCAGAATTACAATGAACCAGTTATTAGTTTGACGATTTCGTCAATATTGGTTTCGCTCTTAATCCTTGAGCCTACCCTTCGGCCTCCCCGTAGAACGATAATCCTATCTGATACATCAAAAATATGTCTCAAATTATGGCTAATAACGATGATAGGTGCTCCCTCCTCTTTTATCTGTTTTATAAGTGCTAAAACCTTCCTCGTCTCTTCCACACCTAGAGCAGCAGTTGGTTCATCTAAAATGACTATTTTCCCACTCCAGGCAATGGTTCTTCCCACGGCCAGAGCCTGACGTTGACCGCCGGACAGGTTTTGAACTGGTTCTTTCAAAGAAGGAATAGAAATTTTTAACCTTTTCAAAATATCGATGGTTTCAGCTACCATTCTTTTCCTATTTACAAACCAACGAAATTTGGTAAGAGGTCTCCCCAAAAAGATATTTTCGACCACATCAAGCTTATCTACTAAAGCTAGTTCCTGGTATACTGTCTCTATTCCTAAATCCATGGAAGCACGTGGACTACGGATCTCTATTTCTTTCCCTTCGATGAGAACCTCTCCCTTATCCGGCTGATAGACTCCTGCAATTATCTTTATCAGGGTGGATTTACCGGCGCCATTATCTCCAACCAGAGCTAGAACCTCATTAGGATAGAGTTCCAGGTCCACATCTTCAAGGGCATGAACCCCCCCAAAGTATTTGCATATTCCTCTTAATTCTAAAATCGGCTCACTTTTGGAGGTTATATCTCCACCTGCTTTTAAGAGTTTGTTTGTCACCATGAATTCTCTCTCCCTTCTCTCAAGGCCCCACATGATTCTCTTTTAATTAACCTGGTAACCATTTTTCCTCTTCTTCTTCAAAAAAAGCATCTATCCCATAAATTAAATGCACAGAACAAGTGAGCAACTGTCCCGTTTGTGAAACTTAACAGTGGTTCATATTGGAAAGTTACCCGTTCACTTATTCTGTGCACCTATTATATCAAAAGATTAAAAAACTTCCAGGTGAACTGCAGAAAAATAGATCACACAAGATTAACTTATATGAATTGAGCTGGGTACAAAGATTGTAGAGGGGAGTCCTCTATAAAGACTCCCCTCCTGGTATAACTTATTTTGCCAGATATTCCGCCTTGATTGCATCCCAGTCTATAGGGTCAAGCTTTGGCTCCGGATAAAATTCATCCGCATTTTTCTTATACATTGTCCTGGGCCTGATGTCGAAAATCTCAGGGACATCTAGTTCCAGAGCTGCCCTAACCGCATATTCGACTCCGTACCAACCCCAGTCCGCAAATCCATGAGTTGTTTCTGCCACCATTCTTCCTTCAGCTACCCTCATCGTTGACTCCGGTGTAACGTCATTGGTGAATATTTTCACCTCATCTTGCCTCTTCGCAGCCTCAGTAGCTAACATTGCACCCATACCCATCTCATTAGACGCCGCCCACATAAAGTCGAGCGTTCCTGGAGGATTGGCTGTGAGAAAGTCTTCCGCTGCCTTGATACCTTTTTCTCGGTTCCAGTCTGCTGGCAAGGTACCAACTATTTTGATACCTGGATACTCATCAATCACCTTGTGAAAACCGATCACTCGAGCTGTAGAGAAGAAACCACCAGCAATACCCTCGATAATGGTTCCGGTTGCTTTTATAGCTGCTTTTTCTTTTGGAGTGACAGTAGCATATAGGTCTTGCCACCATTTTAGGTCAAGGTATTCTCCTGGCTCAACCGCAACTTTTCTCCCCGTACCTAGCACACCCGGTCCACCAAAGTAATCCAGCACGGTATAGGCAGAAACCTCAGCTGCTTCGCCATTATCGAAGCCAATATAAGAGGCTACCTTAACTCCTGCAATGGGCTCCAGCAAGTTTACAATTATCACCGGAATGCCTGCCTCATTAGCCTTGAGGATAGCCGGAATAATCACTTCCACTTCTATAGGTGAGATGGCAATTACATCTACCTTCATCGTAATAAAGTCTTCGATAATTGCCACCTGATCCCCAAAAGCTATATGTGAGGCCGGAGCCCGATAGATGATACTAGTAGTGATTCCATTGAGAGAAGCATCGTAAGCACCTATCTCGAAGTAGTGTGTTGCAGTCCTAAAGACTCCGGTGATATCGGGGGGCGTCCAACCAATAACAATTTCCTTAGGAAGCTCCTTGGTCAGAGCAGGTGTTGACCCTACTACAAGAAGCCCTACCAGCAAAATAACTACCCACAAACTTATCTTTCTCATTCTTTTCATTTCTTATTCCTCCTCCTTCGGGTATTTTATGAACATAAACATCCTCTTACATAGCTGCATCACCTCCTTGATTTGATTTCTGGTTCCCTCCTCTGTTCCTCTTCTACATTAGTGACCCTCAGATTTTTTATTTCTATGCCAACCTTTTCTTTCATTGCGCAGTGTAGCCCCCATCTACGGACAGGACAGCCCCGGTAGCATAGGGAGACTCATCAGAAGCCAGATAAAGAATTCCATAAGCGATTTCTTCTGGTTTTCCCAGTCTATTTGCCGGACGAACTTTTTCCACCTCTCGTCGAGCTCTTTCTGGATCAGCCTGCTTAGCTAAAGCTGAAGCTACCAAAGGGGTTTGCGTGGTTCCTGGGCAAACACAGTTCGCTCTTATATTTTGGGAAGCAAAGTCTAAGGCTATACTTTTGGTCAAAGAAATCAATCCGGCCTTGGAGGTGTTATAAGCAACCTGATTCTTGATAGCTACAATCCCGGCTTCTGAGGAAACATTAATTACTACCCCGCCTTTACTCTCAATCATTTGAGGAATACAATATTTACAACAGAGAAAAGCTGCCCGTAAGTTTACCGCCATAATTTTGTCCCATTGCTCCTCATTTGTCCTAATTACATCTCCCTGGACATACAGTCCAGCATTATTAACTAAAATATTGATCTTTCCGTATGCTTCTAATACTTTGCTCACCATAGACTTAACCTGGGAGGGGTCAGTTATATCTGTAGGTACCAAAAATGCTTCTCGTCTTTTTCCTCTAATCATATCCACCGTGTCCTGTCCTCTCTCTTTATCTATCTCCACGATAGCTACCTTTGCTCCTTCTTCTGAAAAAAGAAGGGCAGTTGTCCTTCCAATCCCGGAACCTGCTCCAGTAATAATAGCTACCTTATTTTTTAGTCTCATCTGTTTTTCCTCGAATGTAAATGGGATAGCTTTCTGCCAACCCAAAATAAATTATGAATTATTTATCTGTTCTATCGGAAAAAGAAACAGTTTGCTTGGAAGGTATCCCAGACCAGAACGTGGAGTTCTCTCTATGAGGAGGTATTCTTTTCTTCATCTCCTCAGCAGGGACAAGTTCAATGGCAAATTTGCACTTATCTCCTCGATGCCAGGCCTCAAAGTATTCAATGGGAGTGCCATCCTCAAGATAGCTAACACTTTCAAGGTAAATAAGGGGAGAGCGCCGAGGAACTTTAAGCATATCTGCCTCGTATTTACTGGCAGCTACCGCCCCCAGGGTTCTATGACCATAGGAGATCTTCAATCTGTATTTATCCCATAAAAGCTGATATAAGGAGCGGTTGGTGAGGTCTTCTTTTTCCAGTCCCGGGCAGAGGTCTGAGCGAACATAGGTGGTGGTGAACATAACAAGTTCCTTATTTACTGACCTTAAGCGGAAGGTTTTTACTACTTTTTGTCCCTCTGAAAGTTTCAATAAGGTTCTTATCCTGGCGGGAGGCTCTACCAACTCATGCTCCAGAACTTTACTTTCCACTTCAAGACCTTTTTCCTTCATCTCCTGATAAAATCCATAGGTTCTCTGGATAAATTTTTCCTGCAGCTTGGGTTTAGCTACAAAGGTGCCCCTCCCCTTCTCTTTATATACAACCCCATCCTGACATAGTTTATTTAAGGCCTGGCGCACAACTGTTCGACTGACTCTAAAGGTGGAACAGAGCTCTGCCTCTGAAGAAAGGGCATCTCCGGGTTTTAACCTGCCATTCTCTATTTTTTCTCTGAGCAGTTGTTCCAGTTGGTAGTAGTAGGGAACAGGCGAGATTTTATCTATCCCCTTGAAATCCATAATTACATGCTCCTTTTATCCTATAATTACAGGATTACTCACTATATATTATCCTAACTTGAAAATTTGTAAACCCCCCCGCTTCATATTTCAGGGTTTGGGGATTAGGTTTCTTGCTTTTTATCTCTTATTTGTTATATTATGCCAGAGTTTTTTAATTGAAGAAAAGTGGGTGCGAAGTCAAGAAAAGTGGGAGAAAGTAAATTGTCTGAAAAGGGTAGGGGAGAGAAGAAGGGAAAAGCTTTAGTTCTGTTTGATGTCGACGGAACACTTACTCAAAACTTTTATGAACATGCACAGGCATTTTCAGATGCTTTCAGGCAGGTTTATCGTGTAGAGGCTGATATTGATTGCATAAATCATCATGGGATGACTGATCAGGAGATAATTACGGGGGTCTTAAAGAAAAATGGAGTACCCCTCGAGGAAATTAATGCAAAAATGAGTCAATGTATGAAGGTGATGGTCAGATCATTCAAAAAAATGGTTAGCAGAAGCCATGCCAGGGCACTGCCTGGAGTACGAAACCTCTTAAAGAAACTCAAGCAGAAAAATGTTATGATGGGTCTGGTTACTGGAAATCTAGAACCTATTGCCAGAGGTAAGTTGGGAAAACTACGATTAAATCAATACTTTGAAATTGGTGGTTTTGGGAGTGACGATGCAAGTAGAGCAAATCTAGTAAGGATGGCTCGAAAAAGGGCAGCTAATCTTTCTGGGTATGAAATCACTGATAGCCAAATCTATTTAGTAGGAGACACTCCGCAGGACATTAGTGCGGCAAAAGAAGCAGCCGTAAAAGTTCTCGCTGTGGCAACAGGAAATTACACCAGAGAGGAACTGCAAAAATTCAATCCAGACTATGTCTTTGCCGACTTAGTTGGTACCGACAAGATATTGAAAGTTATTCTCCGGACTACTTTTCGTCCAGACAAATTTTCCCCTTGATTTTCTCTAGCTTTAATTTGCCAATTCCGGGAACTTTCTCTAGGTCAGATAAATCCTGAAACGGTCCCTTCTTTTGTCGATATTCAACAATTCTTTGAGCCAAGATCGGGCCAATGCCAGGAAGGTAGGTAAGCTGGTGAGGAGAGGCTCGGTTAATATCGATCTTCTCTCCCGGAATCCAGATTTCATCCTCATCCTTTAAGCGCGAGTCTAAATTAAGTCTGCTTAAATCTGCCTGTGGGAGAGCCCCTCCTGCTTTCTTTACTGCCTCGATAACAAGACTCCCTTCAGACAGACTATACCAACCTGGCTTTCTCACTGCTCCGCCTATTTTTACTTTAACCAAACTGTCAGAGGTAGGTAAAGAAAGATTTTGACTCCGAGGAATACCTCCCAGGAGTTTTATTCCCATTCCCACCAAAAACACTCCTGATAAAAAAATGAGAACTGTCTGTTCCTCTCGTGTAAGGTTCCACATATGAGGCGCCCCCGTCTAGATTAGCCTTGGCTGGTAACAAAATTGATAATCTTGCTAGGGACAAATACCGCTTTCTTGATTTCTTTTCCCTCCAGGTATTTCCTGATTTTCTCTATTTTTCGCGCCTCCTCCACTGCTTTCTCCTCAGGAGTATCTCTAGCCAGGAGCAAGGTTCCTCGTAGCTTACCGTTCACCTGAACCGCTATCCTCACCAATCTATCCTCAACTAGGGAAGGATCGTATAGGGGCCATTTTTCTTTGAAGATACTTTGGGAATGGCCTAGCCTTTCCCAAAGTTCCTCGCAAAAATGAGGGGCAAATGGAGCCAGCAGTACAAGGAAAGTCTCAATGGTTTTTTTGTCTACTCCTCTGGCAAGTATTTCAGACCTATTAAGAAAATTGACGAACTCCATAAAGCTACTCACCGCTGTATTGAACTTGAAAGCTTCTATTCTCTCGGTGACATCCCGAATAAGAAGATGAAGGCGCGTCTTAGTTTCCGTGTCTTCCGGGCCAGGTTTTGCTTCCCATTTTGGTATGAGATCCCAGGTTTTCTTCAGGAAGCGAAAGACCCCTTCGATTCCCTGATCCTGCCATTCACAATCTAGCTCAGCCGGTCCGATGAAAAGCTCATACATTCTCACCGTGTCTATGCCATATTTTTCTACGAGGTCATCAGGATTGACCACATTTCCTTTAGATTTGGACATTTTTTCCACTTTACCGGTTCGTTTGCTCCTCTTGCAAACCATCCCCTGGTTGAACAAGCGCTGAAAAGGCTCATCAAAGTCGATATATCCCTGATCATAGAGAACCTTGGTGAAAAAACGGGAATAGAGAAGGTGAAGAATGGCGTGTTCGATCCCTCCCACGTACATGTCCACGGGAAGCCAGTAGTTCATCGTCTCCTTTTCAAAGGCAACTTTTTCTAAATGGGCATCAGGGTAGCGCAGAAAATACCAGGAGGAGCCCGCCCACTGAGGCATAGTGTCCGTTTCCCTTTTCGCCGGAGAGCCACAGGTAGGACAGGTGGTATTGACAAACTCTGGTATGTTCTCCAGGGGTGATTTCCCCGTGCCACTGGGTTGGTACTTTTCTACCTGGGGAAGCTCAACGGGAAGATCCTTCTCAGGAACGGGAATCTCTCCGCACCGTTCGCAGTAAATAATTGGGATGGGCTCTCCCCAATATCTTTGCCGGGAGAAAACCCAATCGCGAAGTTTGTAACTCACAGCCCTTTTGCCTAAATTCCTCTGATGGAGCCGCTCAGTGATTTTTTCTCTTGCTTTCTCCGAAGAGAGTCTGTTAAATGACCCAGAGTTAATGAGCTCTCCTTCTTCAAGGTATGCTTCCTTCGGGGTACTGTCCTTCTTTCTTTGGGCTCCTGGACTGCATATTACCTCCCTGATCGGAAGATGAAATTTGGTAGCAAATTCAAAATCTCGGATATCGTGGGCAGGAACAGCCATAATGGCTCCAGTACCGTAGGCTAGAAGAACATAATCCGAAATCCAGATAGGGATCTTCTCCCTATTGACCGGGTTGATGGCATAGGCTCCAGTGAAGACCCCGGTCTTTTCTTTGACTTGGGCCAGCCTCTCTGCCTCAGGAACTCTTCGGGACCGTTCTATGTAATCTTGGACCTCTTTCTCTTGGGAAGGTGAGCTAATTTTTTCCGTGAGCTCATGCTCAGGAGCCAAAACCATATAGGTAGCCCCGAATAAAGTATCAGGACGGGTAGTGAAAACAGGAATGTCAAACTCTTCTTCATCCTTAGCTGAGACAGCTTTGAAGATAACCTCTGCACCTTCACTGTAACCTATCCAGTTGGTCTGCATGGTTTTTACCTTTTCCGGCCAGTCGACTTTGTCTAAATCTTGAAGCAACCGGTCAGCATACTTGGTTATCCTCAGCATCCATTGCATAAGATTCTTCTTGGTTACCGGGGTCTCACAGCGCTCACATCTTCCGTTCACTACCTCCTCGTTGGCCAGTCCTGTTTTGCAACTGGGACACCAGTTGATAGGTACCAGTTTTCGGTACGCCAGGCCGTTTTTGTACATTTTGAGAAAGATCCATTGGGTCCACTTGTAATACTCGGGGCTGCTGGTGTTGATCTCCCGGGACCAATCATACATAGCGTCTATTTGCTCAAGTTGCCTTTTCATGTTTTGGATGTTCTTCTCCGTGTTTGTTCTGGGGTGTATCCCTCTTTTGATGGCATCGTTCTCTGCGGGCAGGCCGAAAGAATCCCATCCCATAGGATGCAGCACATTGTAGCCCCGGAGTTTCTCATAACGAGCCCAAACGTCAGAGAGGACGTAACCTCTGAGATGGCCCACGTGTAGGCCAGAACCTGAAGGATAGGGGAACATATCCAGACAATAGTACTTGGGTTTTTCACTGCGCTGGAGTGTTTTATGAGCCCCTGTTTCTTTCCAAATCCTGTGCCATTTGGGTTCGATTTTTTGAGGCTGGTAGGAGTTAGACACTCTGAACCTCCTGTTTCTTCTGTTCTCTGTCTTTTTCTCCAGGTCAAATTTTTCACTAATGTATTAAAAATAAGGGAAAAGTCAACCAGGGTTTGTTTTCTTGTGTTGGATTTGAAGGGTGGGAAGGCACACTAGTCATTGGAGCCGACGATAGGATTTGAACCTACAACCTGCTGATTACGAATCAGCTGCTCTACCATTGAGCTACGTCGGCCTGGTGCCGAGGGGCAGAATCGAACTGCCGACACCTGGATTTTCAGTCCAGTGCTCTACCGACTGAGCTACCTCGGCATGGCGGGGCCGACGAGACTCGAACTCGCGACCTCCTGATCGACAGTCAGGCATTCTAACCAACTGAACTACGGCCCCGTCTTATTTCCTGGTGGGCGGAACAGGGCTCGAACCCGTGACCTCTGCCGCGTGAAGGCAGCGCTCTACCAACTGAGCTATCCGCCCTGGTGGGCCCACTAGGACTCGAACCTAGGACCTACGGATTATGAGTCCGGTGCTCTGCCGACTGAGCTATGGGCCCTGACTTTAGTTTAGGTATTCCTCCAGCATCCTCTTTTTGGCTATTTCTCTTAGCTGTGTGAGAACCTTCGCCTCAATCTGTCTTATTCTCTCCCTGGTGACTCCATATTTTTCACCTATCTCCTGGAGAGTACAATCCCATCCATCCTCTGTACCAAAACGAAGCTTTAGAATCTCCCGTTCTCGTCTGTCCTTAACCTCTTGTATTAATTTATCTATCTCCTTTTTAAGGAAACGAAGATTAACTTCTTCGAAGGGACAACCAGCCTTTTCATTTTCGATAATTTCTATCAAGTGAGAATCCTCATTCTCTCCAATAGGCATATCCATGGAGGTAGATCTGGTAATCACTCTCTGAACTCTCTCCACTTTGTCCAGGGGAAGATCGCATTTCCTGGCGATATCCCCGGCTGTAGGAGTCTTCCCAAGTGCCTGCTCAAGTTCCTGAGATGCACGGTTTACTTTTTTCATGAGTTCGGTTATATGAATGGGAACTCGAATGGTACGGGACTGATCGGAGATTGCTCTGGATAAAGACTGTCTGATCCACCAACTAGCATAGGTGCTGAAACGATTTCCCCTTCGATAGTCGAACTTGTCCACAGCCCGGGAAAGACCAATGTTTCCTTCCTGAATTAAATCCAAAAAGGGAACTCCTCTTCCTGTATATCTCTTAGCAAAGCTCACCACTAGTCTCAGGTTTGCTTTGATCATCTTATCTCGGTATTTTTCATAGCGGTACTTAACCCCTCTAATCTCTTCCCGTAGCTTGAAGAATTTGCCTTTATCCTCAGGGGGTCTTAAACTGTTTTCTTCCTCTTCGTTCAACTCTAAAACAAAATTGGCGAGTTTTTCCATCTTTCGGAACTTCTTTTTTGCACCATCTAAAAAAACATCTCTATCAATGCCTCTCCTTCGGGAAAGTGCGTATAGATAAGGATTTTTTTCCGCAAGATTAGCTAGGTCCAGTAGCCTTCCTCGGAGGATTTTTCTGCTTTCTTTTATTTTCCTTCCGTATTCTTTTTCTTCCTCGGGAGTAAGTAAAGAAGTTTTCCCAATTTCTTGCAGGTATCTTCCAATTCCATCATTGGCATCCAGTCCCAACCCGGCTGATTTGTCAATTCCTTCCCCCTCTTTACCAATTATCTCAATTCCTTCTTTCTTAAATAGCTCAAATACGTCCTCAATCTCCTCAGGAGTCAAGATATCATCCAGAATTTCCTCCTCCACTTCCTTATAGGTTAATTTACCATTTTTTTCGCCCTTGGCTAAAAGATTTTTTAGCTTTTTCTTCATTAACTCACCTCAACGAGATTTGTCTCTTTAAGTGGGTTAACTCATCCCACCATTGATTAATCTTCTCTTCCTGCCCCTTTCTTTGACTCTCCTTTATGTTTTTCGTTAATTCACTGATTCTCTTCTGGACCTTGTTTCTTTGCCATTTATCAATCAGATCGAGGGCTAGTTTCTCCTTATCATCTGTCTTAAAAGGGGACTCAGATAAAGAAAAAGAAGAGATAATGCTAGATAAATTCTCCTCCTCCAATTGATTTATTAATCTGGAGAAAGATGTCTTTCCTTTTTTCCACGAAATAATGATTTCCTTGGCAATTCTACGGTAGTCAGGATTGGTAAAATTATCCAGATCCCATCTTTCTTCTACTAACTTTACTACCGCCTCATCATCCAGCATGAGTTGAAGAAGCATTCTTTCTCTTTTTTCCTGTCCATCTTCCATTTTAAGAAATTCGGGGCGAGAAAGAAAACCTCTCTCTTTTCTTTTGAATCTCTTAAACTCTGTGCGGATCATCTCTTCATCTAAATCTAAGCGCTGGGAGAGACTCCTTATCAACTCTCCCAATGTTATTGAATTACTCACCTTTGCCAATGTAGGAAAAACCTCTTCGATAATCTCTATTTTATCCTCACGTCTTAGGGAAGGCCTTTTTTGGATCTCCAGGTTTAACCTATAATCAAAATAAGCTAGAGCCTCGTCTTTTCGTTTTAGAAAAGAACCCTCACCCTCTCTGTTGACTAAATCGGCTGGATCTACACCGTGAGGCATAGAGATAATTCTTATCTCCAAATTGGTCTCCAACAGAAGATCTATACCTCTGAGCGTAGCGGAAATTCCAGCTTTGTCTTGATCGTAGGCAATAAAAACGTGGCCAGTATAGCGTTTAATGAGTCTTGCCTGAGAAGAAGTAAGAGATGTTCCCAGAGAGGCAACTACGTTTTTTATTCCCCTTTGATGAAGGGTCATGACATCGGTATATCCCTCCACCAGGATTACTTCCTCTTCTTGTCTTATCGCTTCCTTGCTGAAATTCAAACCATACAGAATTCGGCTTTTATCGAAAATAAGAGAGGAAGAAGAGTTAAGATACTTAGGTAAACCATTATCTAAAATCCGACCTCCAAAGCCACATATCCTCCCCTCAGGGGTAAAGATAGGGAAAATAAGGCGTTGTCGAAACCAGGCATACCAGCCATCTCTTTTTTGAGAGGGACTTAAAAGAGACAGTTTTTTTAAGTTTTCCAGCGAGATTCCTTTTGCTCGAGCCATTTTCAGAAAATCCCCGGAAGTTGGAGCCCAGCCCACCCTGAATTTATCGATCACTTCGGGGATGAACCCCCGCTGTTTCAAATATTTTTTAACAGAGACCATCCTCTTCAACTCTTGCTGGAAAAGGTCAGCTACTCTCTCATTGGTGCGATAAAGTTCTTCCTTTAAGACACCCCTTCCCGCTTCTTCGTTAATGACAGCCACAGATATTCCCACTTTCTCCCCTATCATTTTTACTGCCTCGGGAAAGGAGATTTTCTCCCATTTTATGACAAAATTAAAGACGTTACCCCCTGCTCCGCAACCAAAACAATGAAATAGCTGTTTTTCAGGAGAAACCATAAAAGAAGGAGTTTTCTCCTGATGAAAAGGGCACAAGGCTTTATAGTTCTTTCCTGCTTTTTTTAAGGGTAAATAATGAGAGATTATTTCTACAATATCTGCTCGTTCGCTAATTCTATCAATCAGCTCATCAGAAATGTAACTTGCCATTTATCCCCATCCCTGCGGAAGAAAATAATCCTGGTAAAGACTAAGAGCATATTGGTCGGTCATTCCCGCAATATAATCGAGCGCTATCCTCCTCCTTCCTTCCCTTTTTATATTAGTTTTTAAAGAAGGGGGGAAAAGATCGACATGGTCGAAACAAAAACTGTAAAGATCGGCTATTACTCGATAAGCCTTTTTCATCTCCTGGGCCAAAATTGGTGATGTATAAACTTCTTCGTACATAAAGTCTCTTAATTGGTTAAATTCGCCAAGAACTATCTGGCTCATTTTAAGATGGGGGATATCCCGGCTTTGGTCAACCACATCCTGCACTAAGGTATCTATCCGCTTCCTGTTCGTACTTCCCAGTACCTTGATGATCCCCTTTGGTAGGTCATTTTCTCTGATTATTCCCGCCCTTAGAGCGTCATCTATATCATGGTTCACATAAGCGAGGGGATCGGCTATCTTCACTACTTCCGCTTCCAGAGTATGGGGATGAGTTCGGCTTTTAGGGCTGAGTATCTTTTCCTTCTCCTGCGAATGATTAAGAATGCCGTCTCTCACCTCCCAGGTTAAATTCAGTCCTCCTTTTCCCTCCAGCTTCTCCACCACCCTTAGACTTTGTTGGGCGTGTTGAAAACCGCCAGGATGAACATCATTTAAAGCATCTTCTCCAGTATGACCAAAAGGAGTATGTCCCAGATCATGACCCAGAGCAATTGCCTCCGTCAAATCTTCGTTTAGTCTGAGAGCACGGGAAATGGTACGCGCAATCTGGCTTACCTCCAAAGTATGAGTGAGGCGGGTCCGGTAATGATCACCAAAAGGGGCAATAAACACCTGAGTCTTATGCTTCAGACGACGAAACGTTTTTGAATGGATGATTCTATCCCGGTCTCTTTGAAACTCTGTTCTTAGAGGACAGGGATTCTCCTTCCTTTTCCGTCCCTTACTTTGCCTACTCTTACTCCCATAGGGAGAAAGATATTGTAGCTCGTTTTCTTCCTGGGCAATTCTATCAAAGAACCTAGCCGTCTTGTGTTTCAACTATGAGAAATCCCTTCTCACTTCTCAGGCATCTCGGGGATTTTAAACATTGGCTCACCTGCCTCTAACTTAGTCCCATCAAAAAGATCAGCGGGAAGGCCGGTATTAACTTCTACCTTGGTGACGATCATCTCTCCCTCCATGAATGCTCCCATCATGCCCAGCATCATCTGCTTTTCCTCGGGGCTCATATCGGGTATCTCCACTTCCATTTTGTAGGTCATTTGGTGAGGAATGAGCATGGTCTGTACTTGGCGATAATCTTTAAAATCCGAGGTAATTCTGTTAGTCATCTCTTTCCCTTCCTCAGAGGTTCCGGTCATAACTATTTGCATCCTCATAAAGACCCAGTTTTTGGCATTAATCCACATCTTTGCCCATCCTGACCATTCCCCTTCTTTTGAAGGTCCAGCTTGTGGAGGTACAGGCATTAACTTTTTTATTCCTTCGGTTAAATCATCCATTTTCAAAACATGGGCGGCCTCACCGTCCAAATCATCGGTACCCACGTATTGCATTTGGGAAAGATCCAGAACTTCCCATATCCGAGTCCAATCAGGAGCAAAATCTTTTTTTTCCTTCTTTACTTGGCCAGATATCGGGTCCACTGACCACTCATATTCCCCATCATATATGGTTATCAAGGGCTTGCCCATGAACTGAATCTCGGTGCGTGTTTTGTACACGGTCTTTCCGGCAATTTCCGCTCTCTTTTGATAAATTGTTGATTCACCCATCATGGCCATTATGCCCGCGGTGCCTTTGGTAACCATAGTCAGGTCATCAATTCCGCTCATCCGTTGTTCGTAAGCTCCTCGCATTTGATTGATGACCTGCTGGGCACTCATTTTGGCCAAGCAAGCTCCAGTCAAAGATAAAATCAACCCACCCACCATGAGTATCATCGCTTTTTTGTTCATTAAGTACTCCTTAGCCCATCAGCTCTTTTTTCTAATTTCTTACCCTGAGGCACTAGTTTCTTAAATCTGTTTAATTCTTCCATAAACTTCTTAGCCTTACCCGGGGTAACAGAGATCACACTATTATAAACAAAGGGGCCCACTTTCATTAAATAAGGACTTAAAGTGGAGCCCCTCATCCACTTAGTTGTCTTCTCAGAGAGGGGAGATATGGTTAACAAAATGAGGATTACGCTACAGATCAATGATCCTTCTACCAGTCCTAAAAGAACCCCTCCTCCCTGATCTAGACCCTTGACCGGGGAATACTTAGATACCTTGTGAAGAATTATCCCTGCTATACCACCAAGCAAAGCCACTGCTAAAAAGATAAAGCCGAAGCTCAAAAGATTTGCTATCTTAAGAGAAAGATTAGGAAAATTACTAACTATAATTTTTCCTACCGCCTCGTAGCGGTTAATAGCTATTACGAGGCCGACGAAGATACCTACCAGGCCAAGGCCTTCCTTGAAGAAACCCCTCATCGCTCCCCGGATGGCAAATACAACTATTAAAGCCACCCAGATCAGGTCTAGCCAGTTCATTTAGCTTCTTTCTCGATTTTTTCTATTAGCTGCTGCACCCTTTCCCTGGCTTTTCTAGTTTTCTCTCTTAACTTATAAAGTTCATCGGCGATATTTAGACAGGCGAGGATACTTATCTGTTCATCCCCTCTTTCGGGTATGGAAGAGGCTATTCTCCTAACCTTGTTATCAACATAAGCAGCTATTATTTTGAGGTATTCCTCATCTTCATTAGCTTTAAGGTTATATTCTTTCTCGAAGATACGGACTTTCACCCCCATTTACCAAATGCTCCCAAATTTAGTATTATAATACTAGAAAAATCGAAATTGTCAAGCCCTTTGTGTCATCCAATGGTGTTTAAACCGGCTGTCTTAAGGTATCGGAATTTCAATAATTTCTCTGAATGGTTATTTAAGTAGACCTCGGCAGACGAAATATCAGAAAAAAGAGGGGAGCAGGCCCGACTTGCTCGAGCAAAGTGAGAGTCGGCTTTGCCGATCGGGCCGTTGAGGGGGGATATTTCCCCCCTCAAATATTTTGTCAGTTGGATTGCTCATTAAGGTACTTCTATTTTACTCATTGCTTAGCCTTGACATCTAATTTAGAGCTCTTTTTGCTTTAATGGCTATCTTTGCGAAGTACCTGCTGTTCCGATACATAAATGAGGAAATTTATCCAGATCTGTATGAGGTAGGAATTTGGCGGACATAAACTCATCCATGTAATTGGGGTGAGTAATAAGGTCGTAGTAGGTTATCTTTCGACTAATCTCATAACATACCTCAAGAGCTTCTCTAGAGAATAGAGCCATCTTCGCCCCCATAACGGAAGTATTCCCCACGAATTGAACTTTCTCTAAAGATAAATCTGGTATGAGTCCTATAGTAAGAGCTTTTTCTCTGTCAAGGTAGTTTCCAAATCCTCCAGCTAGATATATTTTCCCTATGTCTTCAAATTCTAAATTAAGGGAACCGATTAATATATTTATGGCAGCAAAAATAGCTGCTTTGGCTCTTATTAAACTATCAATATCTGGCTGGGTAATGACTAAGTCTTCTCCTGTTGCCGATTGATCAGCAGAAATTAGAACGAATTCCAGCTCTCCATTCCTCTCCCTAACTCTCTTACCTTTGTAAGAATTTAATCTTCCCGATCTATCAATAAAGCCTGAGGTGAATAACTCAGCCACGAGGTCAATTAATCCGGATCCACATATTCCCCGTGGTTTGGTATTTCCAATGGTAGTATAGCTGACCTCCCTCTCCTTGGTAATGTTCACCTTCTCTATAGCTCCTTCAGCGGCCCTCATGCCACATGTTACACCGCTTCCCTCAAAGGCAGGGCCGGCGGAGGCAGAACAACAGATCATCCAGTCTTTATTTCCGATGACGATTTCTCCATTGGTTCCTATATCTATAAGCATAGTAAGTTCCTCAGCCTCATAGAGTCCAGTGGCCAGAATACCAGCAGTAACATCTGCTCCTACCCAACTGGCTATACTGGGAAGGCAGTAAAGAAGACCCCTGGGATTAATTTTTATTCCTACCTCGGCTGCTCTGATGGGCGGAGGAGAAGTGCAGGCAGGGATGTACGGCTCTTTTCTGATCCGGGCCGGATCAAGTCCCAGAAGAAAATGAACCATGGTTGTATTCCCCGCACAGACGAGAGCCATAACATCGTTTAGCTTTACATCATTTTTCAAGATAAGAGCAGTAATAAGATTGTTTATGTCACCTACCACGGCTTGCTTTAATTTATCCGGTCCACTCTGTTCTGCATAGATTATTCTCCGGGTGACTTCTTCCCCATAAATCCTTTGGGAATTATAGGTAGCCTCAGCATCGACAGTTTCAGCGGTGTTTAGATTTACCAGATGAGCCACTACGGTGCAGGTACCGACATCTACAGCTACAGCGTAGTTTTTCTTGGTAGTATCCCCTCCTTCCACCTGAATAACCTCCACTGTTTCTCCTCTTATTCCCAGGGTTGCTGTTACTTTCCACTTATTTTCTCTTAAGGTCCTGGGTAAGGTCTTCATTATTTTAAGACCGGTCTGCATGATGGGAATCTTTCTTTGTCGGCGGATCTGACGGTAAAGACGTGGGTGGTCAGCTAAATTATCTTGAAGGCCGGGTGGAGAGAGTTCAAGATACATTTTTTGCACCAGGGGATCGTATTTAAAATAGACTTTTCCCTTAAGAGGAGCATAAAGACCTCGAAAGCGGCGGGCGTCTTTATCTACCAGTATTTTTCCTTTCTCCTCTCTAGACTCGGGAGGGACTTCTACCACTATGTCTCCTTCAGCCTTAGTCTGACAGGCAAGAACATAGCCTTTTTTGATCTCATCTCTGGTTAAAAGAGTGGTAGGTTCAACTTTTACCGCTCCTTCTTTCAAAATAAGGCGGCATTTTCCACAGATTCCATCCCCTCCACAAACGCTGTTAATGTATACCCCTGCCTGGGTAGCCACCTCCAATAGGTTTGTTCCTTTATCTACTTCGGCTGTTTTTCCTTCTGGTTGAAAAGTGATTTTAATTTTTTTCCTCCAGTATCTTTTCGATTTTCTCTACCAAAATTTTCTTGGGCACTACCCCGGCCACCCTATCTACAAGTTTGCCACCATTGAAGAATAAAAGAGTAGGGATGGCCATAATCTGGTATTTTCCGGCTGTGACTTGATTCTCATCGACATTTAATTTCCTTACCTTAATTTTTCCCTCGTACTCCTCACTCATTTGCTTTACCACTGGGGCTATCATAGAGCAAGGCGCACACCATTCGGCCCAAAAATCAACTATTACGGGAAGATCCGAATTTAAGACCTCATTATCCCAGGTTTGATCTGTCAATGTCATATCTGACATATCTTTCTCCCTTCTAACTTCTTTTTAACGGTAGTATCTTTCTCCACTATGAACTTCAGTCTTTACTTGATGCTTTTTCTCTAAAGTCTCGACGTATTTGATTATCTCATTTCGGTGTAGGCCCAGAGAGTGAGAGATATCAACCAGTGTGACAGGGCGTCTTTTAACCATGCTCAATATGCTCTTCTCCACATCCCTTTTATAAGCTTTCTGGGTGGCTCTTTTAAATTCAGCAATGATCTCACATTTCTTTCCTAAGACCGTCTTTATATTATTTAAATCTTCTCTAGTTAAAGGCCGAGCAAATTCCTCTGCTGGGGGTCGAACCACAGTATTTAATTGGATTTTTTCGAGATTCATTTGCTTGATTACCTGGGCTGCCTTTTCTATTTCCTCTAGAGAATCATTTATTCCTTTAACCACCATAATCTCTAACCAGACCTTACCATTAAACTCTTGAGAAAAACTATCTATCCCGGTGATGACCTTCTCAATCTTTAGTGAGGGATGAGGGCGGTTTACCATCTCAAAGATTTCCTGAGTCACCGTATCTAGAGAGGGGATCACTAAATCTGCCTCCATCAAGTCTTCTCGTATTCTCGGCCGGTAGAGTAGAGTTCCATTGGTCAGGATGGCTAAAGGGATTGAGGTTAGTTCCTTAATCCGGCTAATCATCCTCCTAATCTCAGAATTTAAGGTGGGTTCCCCGGAACCAGAGAAGGTAATATAATCGATCCTTTTTCCTTCTCGAAGAACCTCTTCTATCTCCCTTGAGATATCATCAGCAGCTATATACTCTTTTCTTTGGATAGTCTTATTAATTGTCCTTCCCAGTTGACAATAGATGCAGTTAAGGCTACAGGTCTTAAAGGGAATTGTATCTACACCTAAGGAAAAACCCAGTCTTCTAGAAGGTACCGGCCCAAATATCTGACCCATCTTATATCTCTTTCTTTTCCTGGTCTATCTTCTCCATGATTTTTTTTACCGAGACAAATGCTGGAGAGTCTTCGGGTAGATCAAGCAAAGATTTTCCATTGAAAGTATATTCTTCCAGGCTTTTATCATAGTTTATTTTTCCCAAATATCTTAGCCCTGTTTTCTTTTCTATCAATCCCCCCATTTCTTGAGAAAACCTGTAATTAGCCACAGCATAGAAATTATTGTATTTTATTCCGATTTCCTCTGCAATTCTGCCGGCTCTTTTTACGTTATCGAAAGATTTCTTTGATGGATCAATTATGGCAAATATGTCATTTACCTCGGACGTTACTTTTCTATTCAGATGTTCCAATCCTGCGGGAGAATCAATGAGTGTATAATCGTAATTTATCGATAGTCTAGGGATAATCGACCTTAAAATGTTGTTTGGGTGGCAGTAACATCCAACTGTCCATTTCGTTCCCAGGGAAAACAGGTCAAATCCGGTACCTTCGTATAAACAGGTATGAAACATATATTCAATTTGATTTGGACGAGGTAGAGATTTCAGTTCTTCGGGAACTTCTCCTTTCTGAATATCAAATAGCACACTCGATATTGTTTTTATCTTCTCTTTTTCTAAATTAACGCCTATCATTTCAGCTAGATTCTCATCTGGATCTGCATCAATCAGAAGCAAGGAATTTTTGGGTCTCAAATATTTAGCTAATAGCGCAATAAAACTAGTTTTTCCAGATCCACCCCTGCCCGTTGAAACTATTGATTTCATCTTTGTTCTTCTAGTAATTCGCTAATTTAAAAACTGGCAGTTCTGGGGGTACTTTAATTCGACTTCCCTCCTTTTACTACCACTTCCCCCTTTCTTTAAAGGTTCTGATAAATCTTTCGATGGAACGGTCATAGGTTCTCTCTATATCATCAGGAAAAAAACAGGCCGGTAGTTCTCCCATTCTCCAGTGATAGGAGATACACTCACAGCAGATTCCCTTTCTATCGCAGGGCTCATAAGTACAGCTACATTTTTTCTTATTTTTCTCTATACTGCATTCCCGCATAGTCTATCCTCCCTCTTTCTTCTTACAAGAGGCTGTAGCTGTGCTGGATATACCTCCCCTTATAGCAAACTTTGCCACTACGCTAATCTCTATGGGGTCCAGAACAGCCACCAGATCCTCCAGGATTTTATTCACCACATGTTCATGGAATATTCTGACCTGCCGAAAGGAGTAAAAATAGTACTTCAAGGACCTCAGTTCTATACATAATTTGTTGGGCACATATTTAATGGTTATAGTAGCCTGGTCGGGAAGCTCGGAGAAAGGACAGAGACAGGTAAATTCATCTGTAGTATGCTCCATCTGGATGGGTCGGTAAGGATATTCATAGGAAATGGTCTTGAGAATAGAACGATCGATAACCGAGGGTTCAAAGCTTTTCCCTACCGCTTTTTTTGCTTTTAATTCCTCTTCAGGTGGAAGGCGATCTTCATATACCATTTTAAAATCCTAAAGATCTTCAAGAGAATATGATGATTACAGGATAAGTAAAATCCTTGACAGTTAGAAAATTGATGGCCGTCATTCAGATTCCCAGAGAATAGAATACCAGAAATAATGAGAATATGCAAGAAAATTATTAAGAATCATAAGTTTTCATCTTCACCGCTCGGGTGACATAATCTACCCACCGAGGGGGTCTCAGTTCCAAGAGGAATCACGTTTACCTCCATTATAGCCATTTTTATCTTCCTCCTAACCAATCTTTAGAAAACCGCCTTATATCTCGGTCAGGGTCGTTTCTTTTCACTTCTTCTTCACTGAAGCAGAATCTGTATTTTTCAACGTAGTCCATAAGAATCTTATAGACCTTATTAACCTGTCTCATTTTTTGACTGAGCTCTTTTCTCTTTCCGGGCCTCTGTTTATCCGGATGATACTCTTTAGCTTTTCTCCGGTAAGCATCTTTTATTTCACTCAAAGTAACTTCCCGGGGAAGTCCAAGGAGTCTTCTCGCTTTATCTATTTCCTCAAAGTTTGACAATCTGACCTTCCTTTGTAATCACCAGAAAAGGTATAATTTAGTCCGTACCTTTCCTAGAAGTCTCTCTATCCTACAAAATCCTTGTCAAATCACAAGAGAATAGAAAAGACCTGTTTCCCCCCTTTCTTCTTTTTTCTTACCTCCAGGAGAGTCTCACAGCATCATTGACCAACGTGGAATAACGAGTCAGCAAGTTTTATCTGTAATAAGCGAAAACAAACCCTGACGCTTTCCAAGAGGTTAAAGCCTATGAGAGTACTGTAACCTAATGTGTTTTATGGCTCTATTTTTTCTAAAGCTTCTTTTACGGTCATACTGGGCATTTCCTTAAATTGGATTCTTTTAGATTCGAAAACACCTGTAATATTCGGTCCGAATTGTCCGCTAACGACCATCTCAACTTTCTCATCCGATAGCATTTCAGCAACACCAAATCCCGCACCTCCCCCTCCAATTCTAAAGGGATTCTTTACCACTTTTGCTAGCTTACCATTTTCAAAAATCAAATAATACGGTGCTCTTCCACTTTTCTCACTCACATTAGCATTTTCATCCTTGCCATTTGAGGCTATGGCAACTTTCACAAAAAACCACCTCCTTCAATTTTTTCAAAGATTATGCCCTGAATAACTGAAATAGTAATCATAACCATTGCAAGAACTAAGGTATATTTCAAACCAAAATAGACTATCATCATCGGAATTAAAGGTAGTTTAATAGCCCTATTATAAAGAAAGGTAGCAATAAAGCCATATTGAATTCCTTGCTTCTTTAATTCCTTTAGCAGCGGATACCACATATAAATTGGGCCTGTGGAGATAATACCACCCCCAATAGCGATTAACCACCGTCTGAAACCCGATGATTTTCCTAAATATTTGCGCACACTATAAGGACTGGCAAACAAGTCAAATGCAACCAAAAGAGCAAAAATCACTACAAAAACCGGTACTATATTCTTTATTATTTTGAAAGAAAATCTTAAGGAAGGTAAAAGCACCTCTATTTTTAACAATCCAATAATTACATAAAGAACAATAACAATGAGTAAAAAATACCATCCTACATAGCTTTTTTCAGTTTTTTTCATAATAACCCTAGTACAAATACTGTTATCATCGCAACAAGCATAGAAAATGCAAAACTGAAGACATTTCTCAAAATTGCAAACTTCTTCCCCAGCATTAATGCCTCTGCCGGCAATTGGACCAACCCAACCGTAACCCATGCAACTAAAAATGAGGTTACTGCAACTAAACTCATACCCTGTTTCAGCAACTCACCTCCGAGGACATAACTGGTAAGAGGATTACCTGCAAGCACACTACCCAACCCACTGCCGATAATGGAGTCTAAAACAACATTAGTGGAAAGATAGAAGGATTTGGGCATTAGAGTATGAGTGAGACCAACAAGTATAATGACTCC
>NJBP01000060.1 GCA_005223085.1 Candidatus Aerophobetes bacterium Ae_b3b
GAGGCATCATCGAAACTACTTCGTTGTCCGCACAGATGGTGGGCGAGTCTTCAAGATCTACCACGATAGGGGAGTCAAGAAAGAGTCTCCCAGAGTATGGATTCTAAATGAAGAGCTGTTCATGAGTGAACCCAGAGAATCGGTTTCTTCAAAGGATGAGAGTTGTAGAGAAAAAGAAAGATGAAAACTCAAAGAGATCCTGTAGCAGCAAGGTTTCCTAAAGTAGAAAATGGCGATAACCTGTCCCAAGTGTAAGCAGCAATATGATGTTACCCTCTTTGAGTTCGACAAGGCAGTTGAATGTGACTGCGGAGCAAGAATAAGGCTTGATCCAAGAAAGGGAATAGTCCTAGCAACGCAAAACATATTATACGAGGAGACAGGAGATGAACAGAGCAGAACTGGTAAGTGAGGTAAGGAGTAAAGTTGGACTGACGAAGAAGGGGCCCAAGTTCGTACCAGGGACGGCTTTGAGAGACAAGACAAAATAGAGTAAGGTATGTAGTGTGGCTTCAGGAGAACAGTGAAATGATGAGCGAAGATATCAGATGCTTCTTTCATAGCAAAGAGTGCACTTTGAAACTGTTTCGACCTTTAACTATTAGAAAGCTGAAGTTAAGGAACAGGATTGTTATGCCACCTATGGCTACAGTTATGGATATTAGCACCCTGCGAGCGAGAAAGTACTACCGGGAAAGGGCCCGAGGAGGTGTGGGCTTGATCATAGTGGAGGGAACCTCTATCGACAAGTTCTCCTCGGTTGAATTTGTCACAGCTCTTTCATTACTCTCAAAAACCGTCCATAAAGAAGGCTCAGGCATTATCATTCAGCTTTTCCAGGGCAGTAAACTGCAGAATGGTGAAATGGTTGCTCCCTCAGCAACAGAGGTGAGTCGAGAGGCAACTGAGAAAGAAATTGAGGAGATGATGGAAAAGTTCGCTACCTCTTCCTCTTTAGCACAAAAGGCCGGTTTTGATGGAGTAGAAGTCCACGGAGCACACACTTATTTTCTTAATCAGTTCTTTTCTCCTATTTTAAATCACCGAGATGACAGATTTGGAGGGAGTTTAGAAAAGCGTATGAATTTTGGCCTTGGGTGCGTAAGAGCTATAAGGGAAAGAGTAAAAGAAGAGTTTCTCCTCTTTTATCGTCATACTCCGGTTGATTGGAATGATAGGGGTTACACTATTGGGGACAGTAATGTGTTCTGTTCCAGACTAGAGGAAGAGGGGCTGGATGTGATAGATGTTTCTCCCAGTTCCGATGATAGCCATAGTCATGTAGAGTACGCTGATGAGATAAAAAAAGCAGTAAGGATTCCCGTAATTGCTGTGGGAGGAATGGAGGATCCGCAAAAAGGGAAAAGAGCATTATCCTCCAATAAATGCGATCTAGTAGCCATTGGAAGAGGACTTATTGCTGATCCCTACTGGCCCATAAAGGTCAAGGAGGGCAGGGAGAAAGAGATCATCCGGTGTATAAAATGTAACGAGAAATGTTATGGTAACCTAATAAAGGATATACCTATCTCTTGCGCCCAAAACAGAAATGTTGGCTTTGAGTAATTTGAGGATGGTTGCATATGGGAAAACTAGAAGATTTTTGCAGGAAGGCGATTGAATTAGGTGCAGCTAAGGCAAAGATCATCAAGGCTGAAGACGTCATAGTGGCTGACTGGGTAAGGCTAAAATGCCAATATGGGTGTGGGGGATATGGAAAAAGACTTACCTGTCCTCCCTACAGTCCCACGCCGAGTGAAACAAGGAAGGTAATTGCTGGGTATAGGAGAGCGATTTTGACAAAATTTAGGTCTTGCCAGGAGTGTGGTGACCAACGAGCAGTAAATATTCACAAATTCATAGCTGAAATGGAAAGGGATTTATTTTTGTCAGGATATTATGCTGCCTTTGGAATGGCCTGTGGTCCCTGTGATCTATGTACTCAGTGTGACTTAAAGGAATGTCAGGAGCCGGGTTTAGCAAGACCTTCCATGGAAGCCTGTGGGATAGACGTATATGCGACGGCAAAGAAAGCAGGATTTAAGATTGAGGTACTTACCCGAAGAGATCAGATACCCAGATGTTTCGCATTGGTATTGGTCGAGTAAGTGGCTTTCAGGACTTGCAGACTTGAAATGAGTATTTTTTAAACCGTCGGTTTGTTCTACGACTCTTCTTTGATTCTTCTCTGGTCACTTCTATCGGAGGCCCTGGGACGCAAGCCAAATTCCAGCACTTGCCAATCTGGTTTTGAAAGCACAGCCGTATTGTGCTCAGATTATCGGCCACCTGCTCCGGAGGCTATTATTCCGTTGACTCTAATTTAACAAGTGGTACTATTAATGGGGGCAGGTCAATTGCGCAGTGACGCAGCCGGACTGACCCAATAAATGTAAATAAGGAGGTAGTAGGGAAATGGATAAGATGACCTCTCAAGAAAGAGTCCTAAAAGCAATAAATCATAAAGAACCAGATCGAGTTCCCCTGGATCTTAATGGGCACCGATCCAGTGGAATCATGGTCCAAGCTTATAAAGAGCTCAGGAATTATTTAGGTCTACCTCCAAGTGCATTGTTTATCTATGACTTTATTCAGCAACTTGCTCTGGTAGAGGATGATGTACTGGACGTAGTAGGAGCCGATGTCGTAGAGATTAGCCATGACTTCTATAAAAAGGAAGACTACTGGCAGGATTGGCAGCTCCAGGACGGTACCCCCTGCAAGATACCTTCTTTCATAAGGGTAGAGAGAGTTCATGATGGGAGTGTGGTATATGGAGACGAAAGCCAGGTCATTTGCATTCAGAAGAATGGCTGCCTCTATTTCGAACAAACACATTTTCCTCTAAAAGACAGCGATGATATGACTTTTGAGAGATTACCTTACTACCTGCAGCAGATTATGTGGTGCAGGCTTGGGATTCCTCCGGCACCGGCTGCATTTGATAAAGAAGGATTTGAGATAATGAGGGCCAATGCCCAGGCATTACGCAAGTCAACTGAGCGGGCCATCTATGCAACGTTTGGAGGAAACCTACTGGAGATAGGGCAGTTTTCCTTCCGCATTGATAACTTTCTCTGTGAACTGGCAGCAAATCCAAAACGAGTGCATACCTACCTGGAAAAGCTGACGGAATTCCATCTTGATAATCTAAGGAGATACCTGGGGGCGGTAGGAGAGTATGTTGACATAATTGGTTTTGGGGATGACTTAGGTATGCAAACAGGTCCCCAAATCTCGCCGGCTATGTACCGTGAATTTTTCAAACCACGCCATAGGCTTTTGTGGCAGTACGCTAAGAAACTGTGTCCTCATATAAAGATAAGCCTGCACTGTTGTGGCAGCGTTTATCCTTTATTGAAAGATCTAATTGAGGCAGGGCTAGATGTTATCAATCCCGTGCAATTTAATTGCAAGGACATGGAACTATCACGATTAAAACAGGAGTTTGGCAGAGATTTGGCTTTTTGGGGCGGGGGCTGCGATACCAGAGAGATTTTACCCAGGGGAACTCCTGAACAGATTCGGGAGCACGTCAGAAAGAACATACAAATCATGAGTCGTGGTGGGGGGTTTGTGTTCCAGCAAGTACACAATATTATGGCAGATGTACCCCCGGAAAATATTGTAGCCATGTTTGAAGCGGCCAGGTGACCTGCCCCCATTAATTGTACCACTTTTTAAGTTAGAGTCACCTGCATGATAGCCTCGGGAGCAGGTGGTCGTTAGTTTATAGACACTATGCGGCCTTACTTAATTGTACTCTGTTCGCCACTCCTCAATCAATATTCTCGCCTCCGCCAATGCACTGAGCACCTTCCCATTAAACCGCTAATCTCTTAGCCTGCCATTGAATAACCTTATTTATCAATTCTACCAGAGATTTCCTTATTGTGTCTTGCCAAGGAAACGCCCAGCCAAATCTCAGTACTTGTCAATATGAACTAAGACATTATGATGAAGAGAGATCCGCACTAGATAGATTTGTTTTTTAGGTAGGATTTGGGGAAGTATTTCTCAACCAAAGATGTGAAGATACCCTCAAGAAAGATGCTTCAGAATGGCTCCCCGGACTGGACAAGCGGAGCTTGAATTATAATTTAATTAACAGACTTAACCCGGGGGCTTGACAAAAAAACTTCTTTTGCTAACACTTAGCCATGAATTTAGATCTTTTTGACAAGCGAAAGCTAAGAATAAGGCTAGAAGGAGGTGAGAGAGCAGGTAGAGCTGTTAGCTGGGAAATAAAGGAAGGCTTCCCAAGAAAGTGTTGAAAAATTATTTTCTGTTTTGGGAGCTTTCCACAGAAAAATGAACCAAGTCCGAAACATGGAGGTAAAGGAAATGAAAAGAATTAGTTTAAGATGGGTAAAAAAAATGGCGAAAAGGAATATAAATACCGTTTTAGCCGTAGTCATTACAGTGATCATCGCTGTGGCAATTGCAGTCCCTATAGCATGGGGCTCTTCATCGGCAACTGAAGGGATATCGACTCCAACAGGTTACTACTTTGGCCATGATTCCCTGTATATGGGCGATGAGTGGATGAGGGTGACTGACCTCGCGATCCACTATTGGGGCGAAGATCATGGAATTAGGGTGCTTACCAAAAATGCACGTTTCGATCCAGAAATTCAGATTAAAGATTATAGATATATGGTAGCTGCTGGCGTTGATGCAATAATATCTTCTCCCGTCGATGCAGTAGCTACAAAAGGTATTACGGAGTGGGTCGTGTCGCAGGATGTTCCCCTCGTAACGTACAATACCGATGTTGATACAACAGCTGTGAAAATTACTGTAATGTTCGGTAATAAAAGAGCTGCAATGCAAGTGGCAGAAAAATGTATAGAGTACTTAAAAGAGGTTCAGGGAACCGAAGAACCTTCGGGCTTCATTGTTGGCCTTCAAGGAACTGAGGCAGTCGATACAGATGAAGTACGTGCCGAGGGATATAAAGAGGTTTTTAATAGATATCCAGGCATCAATTATGTGTATTTTTACACCAAGTCAGTCATGAGCGAGGCCCAAGCAAGAGCATATGACTCAATCATGGAATATGGTAGGCCGGTTGCTATTGTTTCTCAAAACACGACTAATGGAAGAGGGGGATACATGGCACTCGAAAGGACAGGTATGACTGAACTTAGAGGAGAGTCAGGCCATGTGTGGATGGGTTCCATAGGTTCTCCGCCCGAGTGGATAGAGATGATGAAGGAAAGTAAAGTAGACTATGGTTATGTCCAGCCCAACTTATTCTACGGTCCTTTAGCCATGTACTTTGCTATACAACTCATAGAAAAAGGCGAAGCAGGATTGCCTAAGGTCGGTCAGACGATAACATGCAATCCGAATAAAACTAATGGGCACCAATCCGATGGAACATATAACCTCGTTATAACGGGATACGAACACCTGTTTGAACCATGGGCATTGGATGCTCAAACATGGTTCCCTGCCAAAGTTGAAACGAACTATGGACACAGGTGGTTTAAGGTAGCTGGAATGGAGGTAACACCAGAAACAGCCGACAATCCATCAATATGGGGAAATGCAGCAAGGGAATGGTTGAGGCCAGTAAAATAAAGCCTTCCCTTTTTATTTTTTGTAGTTGCTGTACTCATGCACCACATAATAGCATCCGCTCATAGTACAAGACTTTGGCAAAAATTATCTCAAAAACGAGCTCAAGTTCCCTTGGATACAGGGTTAGAACGTTATCTGTATCCAAGGGGCAAAAATCTAAGCGAAAATTGGCTCTTTCACTTGGAAACATTCCAGGAGAATGTCATAGTGGTCCTTAAGCCACGTGTAGAAACAGAGAAAACTGAGCTTCCTAAAAGCTCTGAGTAGGTCTCTAAAGGTATTTTAAGCTTACGTTGGGTTTAAATACTCTCCGAAAAGCTCCTTTTAGCTTACCCATCTTTAAAAAGGTGTAAGGCAAAAAGACAAGGTCCCAATGCCTTTTAATTTTCTTTATCCTACGATACCTTGTTATCCTCTTTCTTCCATGCCTTTTCACTTTTTTTACCTTTCTCCTCCTTCTTTTCCGGTAAAAGGGCCTTGTCCCTCTTTAAATTGGAAAACCAATGTAGATTTTTTCTCTCGCAAAATCTCACTGTTCTTTTGCATAGATACCCGTTATCAATAAGGACTTCCCGAAATTGAATTTCCTTTTGAAAAGCATCCTTCGCTAGTTTTATGGAAAAATCTATCTTGGTATGGAACTCAGAGAAGGCCATGGAATTCCCGCGATATATTTTATGTCCGAAGTAAGCGAATAGAAACTTAGGGTAACTGTTAACCGTGCTTTAAAGCTATTTGCTCCAAAAATTGTTCTAGGAATTCCCGATGAACTCCCAGAAATGGTGACATTGAAAAAGTTAGATTGGTTTCTAAAATGGTTAAAGATTACAACGGTGAAGCCTAAGAATCATCTATAGTCAAGAACCAATCAATCTGACACTATTGAAGCTGCCCGTTTAAGTTTCTTGCTTAACCAACGTGCACAGCTTGATCAGACGTTTGCTCCACTCTCCTTACAATTATGGCGATCTTGGACAGAAAGAAAGCGTTATTAAACTCAAGAAGGGATTCAAGCGGGAAACTCGATGTTATTTGAAACGGATTAAATCCAAAACTGGTTTTGACGAATATAAAAAGAGTGAAAAAATGGGTGCAACTCGCGATAAAGTAATGTTGTTTTTTGTTGAGAAAATAGCCTGGTTCCTTGCGATATTGTTCTATGTTATTTTCGCTGTATTGAAGCCAACGGGAATGCTTAGATGGGATATGCTCGTTTTTATAATTTATTCTGCAGTTCCGCTGGGATTTATCGTACTTGCCGAATCAATATGTCTTATCTCTGGAAATTTTGACCTTTCGGTTGGTATGATGACAGGTTTTATAGGTATGGTGGCAGGAATGATAATGGTATGGTGGTTACCAGACACTATTCCTGCCCCCCTGACTATACTCCTACCGCTAATTCTCGGATTGGGTTGTGGAGCTCTAAATGGATCCCTTGTAGGTTTCTTAGGGCTTAACCCATTCCTTGCAACGTTGGGGACTTCTATGGTATTTTTTGGTGGAAATTTATTAATTCACCCATATCCAATTTATGGAACAGATCTTCCAAAAATTTACACGATGATAGGGAATAATGAGGTAATATCTCTATCTGTGTTTGTTGCCACCCTTATTGTCCTTTGGTTTGTGCTCCGTTCTACACGCTTTGGAGCTCATCTCTATGCTGTGGGAGCTGGACCTAAAACGGCGAGCATGCTTGGAATCAATAAAGGTAGAATGTACTTCTTCGCATATTTAATTGCCGGTTTTTTCTGCGGAATGTCAGCTTTGTTTTATACTGGATTTCTCCTTGCTATAGATCCCTACGCAGGGTCAACTGACCTATTCCCGGCCTTTGCTGCTGCTGTAATCGGTGGGATTAGCTTGAAGGGGGGGAGAGGATCGGTGGTAAATGCCGTTGCAGGATTAATTCTTTTAGGAATAATTGGATCTGGACTTTCGATGTTTGCTGTTACTCCTTACCTCCGACAGTTTGCTTATGGGTGTTTGGTGATTGCAGCAATTATAATCAATAAGCTGAGAGATTCCGTAAGGGATAGAATTTTAAGGCCCGTATAGCATGACGCTACAGGTAACGGCCCTTTTAATTATCACTTCTTCCAGGTCTCTTGTTTAAAAGAATTAATACAACTTTCAGAATCGGCATCGGAAGCAAGGGATTTTAGAAAATAATTGGGAGTCACACCTACTACTTTTTAACAAGTGTTATGTTAATTAAACAGAGGAGGAATTATGGAAAAAGCGTTGGTACGGATAGAGAACATTCATAAGTGGTTTGGAAAAGTCCACGCTCTCAAAGGCGTAAATATAAAAATTTGGCCCGGTGAGATAGTGGGATTGGTAGGAGATAATGGTGCCGGCAAATCGACGTTAATAAAAATCCTGGCAGGAGTTATCCGCAAGGATAAGGGAGAAATATATTGGAATGAAAAGAAAGTCGATATCTCTTCAGTTGATGATTCTAGAAAACTGGGAATCGAGACGCTGTTTCAGGAACAGAGTATAATAGGGATTTTGAGCATAATGAGAAATGTCTTCTTGGGAAGGGAGAAAATTAAATCTTGGGGTCCAATGAAAATTCTAGACAATAAAAATATGGGTGAAGAAAGCATGAAGTTGATTGGGCAGTTAGGGTTGAATATAGCATCACCAAACCAGGAAGTCCGGTTTTGCTCCGGTGGAGAACAGCAAGGAGTAGCATTATCAAGGGCTATGTACTTTAAGGCCAAGCTTGTTATCTTAGACGAACCTTGTAGGGCGCTGGGAGTTAAAGGCGTTGAGCAGGTATCCAACTTCGTAAAAGAGTTAAGAAACAAGAAAATCGCGGTTATCTTTATAACGCATAATCTCTATAATGTGTATCCAGTTGCAAGCAGGTTTGTTGTTCTATCTCGTGGGGAAAAAACATTTGATGTCCAAAAGAAGAACACATCGTTTAACGAACTTCAAGTCATGATGGCCAAGATCCCATCAAGAAATAATTTACTAAGTTGAGAGACGAAGAAGGGTTGAAAAAATGGGTGCAACTCGTGATGAAGTAATGTTGTTTTTTGTTGAGAAAATAGCCTGGTTCCTTGCGATATTGTTCTATGTTATTTTCGCTGTATTGCAACCAACGGGAATGCTTAGATGGGGTACGCTCGTTTTTATAATTTATTCTGCAGTTCCGCTGGGATTTATCGTACTTGCCGAATCAATATGTCTTATCTCTGGAAATTTTGACCTTTCGGTTGGTATGATGACAGGTTTTATAGGTATGGTGGCAGGAATGATAATGGTATGGTGGTTACCAGACACTATTCCTGCCCCCCTGACTATACTCCTACCGCTAATTCTCGGATTGGGTTGTGGAGCTCTAAATGGATCCCTTGTAGGTTTCTTAGGGCTTAACCCATTCCTTGCAACGTTGGGGACTTCTATGGTATTTTTTGGTGGAAATTTATTAATTCACCCATATCCAATTTATGGAACAGATCTTCCAAAAATTTACACGATGATAGGGAATAATGAGGTAATATCTCTATCTGTGTTTGTTGCCACCCTTATTGTCCTTTGGTTTGTGCTCCGTTCTACACGCTTTGGAGCTCATCTCTATGCTGTGGGAGCTGGACCTAAAACGGCGAGCATGCTTGGAATCAATAAAGGTAGAATGTACTTCTTCGCATATTTAATTGCCGGTTTTTTCTGCGGAATGTCAGCTTTGTTTTATACTGGATTTCTCTTTGCTATAAGCCCGTATACCGCGACGGAAGCGCTATTCCCGGCCTTTGCTGCTGCTGTAATCGGTGGGATTAGCTTGAAGGGGGGGAGAGGATCGGTGGTAAATATCTTTGCAGGATTAATTCTTTTGGCTGTAGTTGAAGCTGGACTTTCGATGTTTGCTGTTTCTCCTTTTGTCCGAGAAATTGTTTTTGGATGTTTGGTGATTGCAGCAATTATAATCAATAGGCTCAGAGATTCCGTAAGGGATAGAATTTTAAGGCCCGTATAGCATGACGCAACGGTTACACCCGCTCTTTCCCTCTTTTTCTTACCATTGCCATTCTGCCTGAAATTCTGCGTGCTTTCCCCATAGAGAAGGTATCTTTATCAACGAAGATCGAACTATGTCATCTTTTGAACAGTTAGAAGGCTAAATAGTGTAATAAGGCTTGCCCCTGACAAGTTCCCCGAAGATGTATTCGAAAAGACCTCTATTTGGCAGGAGTTATAAAATTATTTACTAAAAATTTAAGAAAAATTTCTAAAGAGAGAGTGTAATGTATTCTAACAGTTCAAATTTCCGAGAAAGAATAATGGCTACTTATACGAAAAAGAGAGCAAACAAAATAGTATGGCAGCCAAGAATTGAACATTGGTATGACGTGAGGAAGGTTAAAGGAACTCTTCCTGAAAAGTATAAAAATAAAGGGGTTCTTGAAATCTATGATGATCTCAGTGCTTCAGTAAGGTACTATTACGGCTCTACAACGGATATTTCGTCTCCCAAAACTTATATAAAATTTGAGCATACAGAAAGAGTAAAAGTTAGAGAGGTAAGAAAAAATAATGATATACATCTGACTTATGAAACCCCTATCGGACAATTAAGAGGAAAAAAGACATTAGGGGAATGGGGAACTTCTTGGCATTATGTTGAACACCCTGCTAAAAGCATCTCGGATTTGAGAATTTTAGAATGTATAGTAAAAAACACAAAAGCAAGGTTTGATTATGAATTTTATAAAGAAGCAGAGAATAAAGTTGGCCATAGAGGTGTTATTCAATTTTATTGGGAACGAAGTCCTTTCCAAAGGCTTTTACTAGAATATATGGGAGTTGAAAATACTATATACGCATTCCAGGATTATCCTAAAAGAATGAGAGAGTACTTGAAAACAGCTGAAGAAGCAGAGAACCAATTGTACGAAGTATTAGCGAAATGTCCTGTTTTTTCGTTAAATTTCGGAGAGAATATCGATGCTCGCTTTGACCCACCTAAGATTTTCAATGAATATCTTCTCCCCTATTATAAAAAAAGAGTAGCGCAATTGCATAAAGCCGGTAAATTTTGTTTTATTCATATGGATGGTTCATTAAAACCTTTGTTGCCTTATATTAATGATGCTGGCTTTGATGGAGTAGAGGGCGCTACTTCCCTTCCACAAGGAGACATAACTTTAGAAGAATTGAAAGAAGCTCTGGGAGATACCATACTCATAGATGGAATTCCTATGCTTTTATTTTTACCTCATTATTCATATAAAGAATTAGAAGAATATACTATAAAAGTGCTTAATTTATTTTCCCCTAATTTGATCTTGGGAATTTCGGACGAGATTTCTCCACCAGGTGATATAGAGAAAGTAAGGTTTGTCTCGCAAATAGTAGAATCATTTAGGGTGTAAAATAAACAAAACTAAGGGTAATTTAAACTTTTTTGCTATACCAGAAATAAGAAAAAATGAAAAGCAGAGAAAGAGTTCAAAAAGCTATTCATCTTGGAAAGCCTGATAGACCACCAATATCACATGCTATTCTCCCTTCCGCGCAGTTTAAATATGGCACTGCCCTGCAGGAGATCCTTGATTCTGTTCATGAGGATTTTGGCTGGCATTTGTTACCCGACCTGCCACGTGAGAAACTCCCTCCAATGTACAAAAAAGGGATAAACCGCGACGAGTTTGGTACAATATGGAAAGTTACCGTTGAGGGTAGATGCGGTATCCCCATTGAATATCCTATCTCAGATTGGTCACGTTACGATGAATTTGTCTGGCCAGAATTTGACGCCGGACCACCTAAATGGAGGTTTTATAGTGGTCATATGGCGGGTAAAAATGATGATTACTATGCTCGAGGCGGATGGATTACCTTCTTTGAGCAAATGCAGCAATTACGCGGCTTTGAGCCATTGTTAGTAGATTTAATTGAGGACCGTCCGGAGGTTTACCGATTGCGAGATGATTTGCTTATGTTTAACCTTCGTTGGATTGATCGCTGGCTTAATTACGAATATCAGGCTCTACATTTTGCTGATGATTGGGGTACCCAAGATAATCTTATGATCTCACCCCGTATTTGGCGATCATTTTTTAAGCCAGTATATAAGGAGATGTTCTCAAAAGTAAAGTCTGCAGGTCTTGATGTCTGGTTTCACAGCGACGGAAATATCACCAAAATTTTGCCGGACCTTATAGACCTTGACGTTGATGTACTCAATTGTCAGTCGTCAGTTATTGGGTTGGAAATAGCCCATGAGTATGCTGGACACATTTGTTTCCGTACCGACCTTGATCGCCAAAAAATAATGCCGTACGCCTCGCCTATTAGAGTCAAAGAACATGTCTTTGAGGTTTTCGAGGTTCTTGGAGCATCGGATGGTGGGATTGTTGCTGGTGGCGAAATCAGCGAAGATGTGCCTTTGGAGAATATTCGTGCAATGTACGAGGCATTCATGGAATATAAATATTAGATCATTTAAC
>NJBP01000009.1 GCA_005223085.1 Candidatus Aerophobetes bacterium Ae_b3b
ATAATTTTGGATTGGACGAAAGTGCTATTGAGCTGCTATATCATCAAGTAGAGACCGATTTGATGCCTGTTATTCGCGTGGGAGAAAATTTTGACCTCAAGAAAGTTTTTGCTCGATTCAATAAGATATTGAGAGGCATAGGATAATTTCTATGGGACCAGTAATACTTCTTGATAAATCAACTCTTCAATGTCTTTCTCAAGAAGAAATCCATTTTTTGTTCAAACATTACTACATAGCGATAGCTCCAATTCTTATCATTGAAATATTAGCTGATCTAAAGAAAAACACTCGAGACAACACGTTATCCAAAAAAGAAGTCACTATTTTATCCAAGAAACTGCTATCTAGGGATTCACAAATAAACGCCCACTATATGTCTTTATGTATTAGATCGCTGCTTGGCATAGATGTGCCAATGACTGCTCAGATAGTACTTGTAGGAGGCAAAGAAGTACAAACGAGAGATGGTGGAAGAGGAATATTCTTCAATGAGCCTGTGGAAAGAAGGAGTTTAATAAATTGGCAAGGCGGCAAGATATGCGCCTTATGGATACAAATATAATAAAGGAAGAAAGCTGTTGGAGATAGATGAAAAAGAAAGAGCATAACTACAGCAAAAATTCTCCCAAAGTCTATATCCGTACTTACGGATGTCAGATGAATGAGTATGATTCTGAGATTATGGCTGGCCTATTGAATAATAGCGGCTATCACCTGACGGATAATCTCGAGGAAGCCAAGATAATTATTCTTAATACCTGCTATGTGCGGGAGAAAGTTAAGCATAGAATTTATAGTAGGTTGGGAGAGTTAAGGAAGCTCAAGGGGAAAAAGCCTGATCTTATTTTGGGTTTATCCGGGTGTTTAGTGCAAAGAGAACCAGAGGAGGTTCTACACCGAGCGCCCTATCTAGATTTTATTCTGGGTACTTCTAATTTTTATCAGTTGCCCGAGGTATTAGAAGAAATTTCAGGTAATGATAATCGGGAGAAGCAAGTTAAGAAAAGATGTACTAGAGTAGTCAGGGCAGAGGAGAATAGAACAATTCCTGAAGGTCTGCCCATACTGAGAAAGAGCAAATTCAGTGCCTTTGTTTCTATAATGAGAGGCTGCAACAATTTCTGTTCCTATTGCAATGTTCCCTATGTTAGAGGTAGAGAAGTGAGTAGATCTTCCAGGGAGATCTTAAGAGAAATTGAAGAACTGGCTCAAAAAGGATACAAGGAAGTAACTCTTCTGGGGCAGAATGTAAATTCTTATGGTAAAGATTTGAGTGGCGATCAAGACTTTGCTGACCTTCTGATCCAGGTTAACCGAGTAAAGGGTATAAGAAGAATAAGATTTACTACCTCCCATCCCAAGGATCTCAGTGATAAATTAATTGATCAAATGGCTCGTCTGGATAAGGTCTGTGAGCATTTTCATCTACCTGTTCAATCAGGGTCTAATAAGATTCTGTCGAGGATGAAGAGAGGCTATACTAGAAAACACTACCAAAATCTGGTGGATAAGCTCCGCCAGGCAATTCCTGAGATAACTCTCACTACCGATATTATCGTAGGATTTCCCGGAGAGGAGGAAGAAGATTTCCGAAATACTCTGGAGTTAGTAGAAACAGTTGGCTTTGACGGCGCTTTCACTTTCTGTTATTCTCCTCTTAGAGGGACTGAAGCAGCCCAGTCAGAGGAAAGGATTCCTGCAGAAATTAGTGGGGAGAGATTAAGAAGACTAATTGAGCTTCAACAGGCAATTCTTCTTAAGAAAAATAAATCTCTAGTGGGGAGAAAGTTTGAGGTTATGGTAGAGGGAATTTCAAAAAAGAATCCTGATGAGGTTGAAGGGAGAACCAGAGGAAATAAGATAATCATATTCCCGGGAGGAAAAAATCTAATAGGCAGGTTTATCTGGGTAGAGATAGTTAAAGCTGGCTGTTGGGCTCTGAGGGGAATGGTTCTTTCCCGAGACGAGAAGACGAGCAGACACAATCCAAAGTCGATATACAGCGACGGAGAGGAATTGTCCTGAGGTATTCCTTGTTAGATGCTCTTTTAGTAATTGTGGGACCAACAGGGGTGGGCAAGAGCGAGATAGCAGCAGACTTGGTGCAGAAAATTAAGGGAGAGATAATTTCTGCTGATTCGCGCCAGGTTTATAAGCAGATGGATATTGGCACGGCCAAGCCCTCCGCTGACCTGCTAATGAAGGCTCCCCACCATCTTATAGATATAGTTTTTCCTGATGAGATCTTTAACGTGGCTGACTTCAAATCCCGTGCCGAGGCTATTATTGAAAGAATTCAGGCTCAGGATAAGCTACCTATCTTGGTGGGTGGTAGCGGACTTTATATAAGGGCCGTGATTGATGGGCTGTTTGTCGGTCCGGGGACAGATTGGAGCTTGAGGAGAAGGTTAAAAGAAAGAGAGAAAAGCCAAGGTGAGGGAACTTTGTATCGAGAGCTCGAAGAGATAGATCCGCTCGCCTCCGCTCGTCTACATCCACACGATCAAAGAAGAATTGTCAGGGCTCTAGAAGTCTACTACCTTTCGGGTAAGACTATTTCTTCCTATCAAAGAGAGTCTCCCGGCCCCTTAGATAAAACGGTTATAATTGGCTTGAAGAGAGAGAGGCAATCTCTCTATCGTTCAATTGAGCTGCGGGTAGATGAGATGATAAAAAAAGGATTGATTGAGGAGGTTAAAGACCTTCTGGCTAGAGGGTATACGGAGGATCTTCCCTCCATGCAAGGACTGGGTTACCGGCAGATTGTGAAGTATTTAAAGGGAAAATGTTCAAAAGAAGAAGCCGTAAGATTGATTAAACGGGATACCAGAAGATTTGCCAGGCGTCAACTTAATTGGTTCAGACGAGATGATCGAATAATCTGGCTGGATAGAGATAGATTTTCCTCTCTGTCCGACCTATCGGATAAGATTATAAGAATTCTTACTCGCCAGGTACCGGAAGCTAAATTCGTTTTGCAGGTTAATGAAAGGCAAAGGTTATGAGTCCAGAGGCACAGCTTAAGCTAATAAAAAGAAATACAGTGGAGATCATTCGGGAAGGAGACCTCCTGAGGAGGATAAAGAATAAGGGTTGCCTAAAGATAAAGTTTGGGGTCGATCCCACCACTCCCGACATCCATCTAGGACACAGTGTTATTCTTCTTAAATTAAGATGCTTTCAAGATCTGGGACACCAGGTCATTCTCTTAATTGGAGATTTTACGGCCAGAGTGGGGGATCCCAGTGGAAGGATTAAGACCAGAAAGCCTTTGTCCAGCCGCCAGATAATGGCCAATGCTAAAACTTACCAACATCAGTCTTTCAAGATTCTTGATCCTGCCAAAACTAAGGTGCGGTTCAACTCTGAGTGGCTAAGCAGGATGAATTTTTCACGTGTCCTAAGGCTAGCCTCTCACCATACTGTTGCCAGAATGCTGGAAAGAGATGATTTCCATAAACGATATCGAGAAAATTATCCTATAGGTCTGCACGAATTTATGTATCCCTTGATGCAGGCTTATGATTCAGTGGCCTTGAAAGCGGATATAGAGATAGGGGGGACAGACCAAAAGTTTAATCTGCTTTTAGCAAGACAGATACAAAAATCCTACGGACAACCTCCTCAGATAATAATTACTATGCCCATCCTTGAAGGAACGGACGGTGTGGAGAAAATGAGCAAGAGTCTGGGTAACTATATTGGAATATCTGAGGATCCCTACGAGATGTATTCGAAAATCATGTCTATCCCCGATGAACTTATATTTCGCTACTTTCGACTGTTAACGGACCTTAAAGCCGAAGAAATAGGCTCTAAGGAAAAAGCTCTATCTAAGGGAATACTTCATCCGAAGGAAGCCAAGAAGGATCTAGCCAGGTGGATAGTGAGCTTTTACTGGGACACCTCCTCAGCTAAGGCAACAGAAGATAAATTTGAAAGAGTTTTTGAAAGGGGTGAGCTCCCTCCGGATATTATCTACGTGGATGTGAGCGACTCCGTGAGCGTAAGCGAGTCCGTAGATGCAAGGGCCTCGAAAGGGGATACAATTTGGATCGTAAAGCTTCTGGAGCTCACGGGCCTTGCAAAGACACGCTCCGAGGCTCGGCGCCTCATTGAGGGGGGAGCGGTGAGGTGTGATGGGAAGAAGATCGAGGATATCAATGTAGAGATCTCCCTTAGAAACGAACATGTACTACAGGTGGGAAGAAGAAGATTTGTCCGGGTGGGTAAAAAGGCAGAGGGTGGGACGTAGGAATGGTTAGTGACAAGATAAGAAAGAAGGTAACGAAACTGAGGAACGAGATCCATTATCATGATTATAAATACTATGTGGAAAACAACCCCGAAATCTCGGATTATGAATATGATCAGCTGCTAAAGGAGCTAAAAGATTTAGAAGGGATGTATCCATCCCTCCAGAGTTCTACCTCTCCTACGCAAAGAGTTGGCGGTATGCCGGTGGAGGGATTTCCTACTGTAGAACATCCCATTCCTATGTTAAGTCTGGAAAACACCTATTCCGAGGAAGAGATTGGGGAATTTGAGCGCAGGCTTCATCGGGAGCTTCCAGGAGAAGATTTTGAGTACGTAGTGGAGCTAAAAATAGATGGGGTCTCCATTTCCCTGTTGTATGAGGATGGGAATTTTTTAAGGGGCTCTACCAGGGGAGATGGTAGAAGAGGTGATGAGATTACCACTAACCTCAAGACTATTCATACGATTCCTCTGAAACTACGTAAAAAGGTGGCCGGAAGAATAGAGGTCAGGGGAGAGATCTATATGACTAAATCGGGATTTCTTAGCGTGAATAAAGAAAGGGAAAGAAAAAAAGAGCCTCTTTTTGCCAATCCTCGCAATGCTGGCGCTGGTTCGCTTAAGTTGCTAGATCCCAGGATAACCCATCAAAGACCTCTAGATAACTTCATCTATCTTTTTTCCTATTCCACCCAGGTGCCGATTCCCTCTACTCATATGGAATGCCTTAAAAAATTGAAAGAATGGGGATTTAAGATAAACCGCTACGTTAAGCTCTGTAAAGGCATGGGAGAGGTAATTGATTTCTGTAACTCCTGGGCTGAAAAAAGAGAGGAGCTGGATTACGACGTGGACGGGATGGTAATTAAGGTAAACAGCGTAGATCAGCAAATGAGACTCGGCTCTACTACCAAGAGTCCCCGGTGGGCCATTGCCTATAAATTTCCGGCGAAGCAAACTACTACTACCATAAGGACCATTACTGTTCAGGTGGGAAGGACAGGAGCTCTTACTCCAGTAGCTGTCCTTGACCCTACTCCTTTGGCTGGAACTACCATTACCAGAGCTACTTTGCATAATGAAGATGAGATCAGGAGAAAGGATATCAGAATAGGGGACACGGTGATAATTGAAAAAGGAGGTGATATCATCCCTCAGGTGGTGAAAGTAGTGGAGAGTAAAAGAAAGGGCACCGAGAAAAAATTCTCCATGCCCAAGAGTTGTCCGGTCTGTGGGGCAGAGGTGGTAAGACTGGAGGATGAGGCAGTGAGCCGATGCATTGGTTCATCCTGCCCGGCACAACTCAAGGAAAAAATTGCCCATTATGCCCAAAGGGGAGCTATGGACATTGAGGGTCTGGGGGATAAATTGATTGATCAACTGGTTGACAAAGGAATAGTTTCAGATGTAGCGGATCTTTATGGGTTAAATCTGGACATTCTTTCCGGTTTAGAGAGAATGGGAGAAAAATCCTCTGGAAATCTTCTTTCTCAAATTGAGAAAAGTAAATCACAACCCTTGAGTCGCCTTATCTTTGCTATTGGGATCAGATATGTGGGAGTAAGAGGAGCTCGTATCCTGGCTCAGAACTTTAGATCAATCGAGGACCTAGCTAAAGCTACCCAGGAGGAGCTGGAGGTCATTCCTGAAATTGGCCCTGGAACTGCCCAGTCAATAGTTTGGTTTTTCAGAGAGAAGAAGAATAAAGAGCTATGGGAGAGATTGAAGAAATGGGGAGTTCAGGTGAAGGAGGAAAAAGAGGAGAAAGGAGAGATTCCTCTGGCCGGGAAGAAATTTGTCTTTACTGGAGGTCTGGAGCATTTTAGCCGCCAGGAAGCAAATGACCTGGTAGAAAGATTGGGAGCGAGGGCCATAAGTTCCGTCAGTAAGAGTGTCGACTATGTGGTGGCAGGCGAAAATTCCGGTTCTAAGTATGAAAAAGCTAAAAGTTTAGGATTGAACATCTTGACAGAAAAGGAGTTTGAGGAGATAATAAAGGGTGTCGAGCGAAAATAGGATTAAAGGATTAGAGCCGATGTACAGTGGGCTGGGTAGATCTAGATAAGATGCTGGCAAAAGTCGTGTATCTTACTTGACAAAAAGAAAAGTTGGTATATGTTACAATTAACTCATCTCTTCGCGATATCTTGACCAATCTTGTAACTTAAGATAAGTTGAGGTCATCTAGACTTTTGCTTTATGAAAAGAAAGCTAGATAAATAGTTTAAAATATTGGAATTTCAAAATTTACTGGGAGTGCTATCGTAGGTAGACGTTTGCCTTCGGTGATTCTTACAAACTCCTGCCTTTAGGTGTTGCAGACGGAAGGAGGAGAAAATTGAAGACAAAATTTATTTTAATTCCGCTAGGCATTATCCTCGCCGTAACCTTGTCTTTGTCAAATGTCGCCATGAGTGGTTTCTTCAAACGGGTATTTGGCGATCATGATGAGATTGGAATACTGCACATAGGACCACTAAAATTACCTGTATCAGTAGCCGATTATGGAACCAAACAGGAAATCTGGATCAGGTTTCCTGAAGAGGTGTGGCCCTCCTATAGGTTGTCCATTACTGCTTGGGATCAAACTGAGGAAGATATTAGAGTTCTTGATAGGAAAATCCAAGAAATACTGGAAAAGATAAGAAAGAGGGCCCCTGGATATAGCGAAGAAGCGGCAAGAAAATCGGTTGAAAAGATGAAGACAGTCCAAAATTCGGAAATTAGACACGACATCCTGTTGCAAGTCTATGAGAAGGCGAAAGAGACGGGCGATATTAAGTCTGTTATTTTCCAATATAGACATTTGGCAGAAAAGTGGAAAATCACGCAAAAGCAATTAGATTTCAATGTGAGTGTTTTGGAGGGAGATAATTTGGTCAAGCGTGAATCTGAGGATCGTATAACGATTACCTCTCAAGGCGTACACTATGTTGAAAAGGAGATACTGAATCATTGAGATGTTTAACCCGACGAGTTTCATATGTTACACTTGACCCCCCCTTGACTGTTTTGAAAGATTTAGTAGAATAGATAATGAAGCTTGCTTTTGACAAAGAAAAAATTTGAGATACAATTTGACAAAACTGAGACGGTAGATATAGTGAGAAAAATAGGTTTTTGTTCAGTTGACTTTCTTTGAAACATTTGATAAAATAAAAAATACTTTTCTCAATGGTAGCAGGAAGGTATTTGTATTTAGAAGATTTATACGTGTATCGAGGGACTTTCCCCAAAGGAGCCTTATATCAGCCACCTTAACGAGTCTTGGAGTTGAGGAAGAAGAAAGCCGTGATGTCTGAGGAGCGGCCGTAAGGTGCCGCAGGCAGCGACGAGTTCCACGTCTTTCCCGAGACGAGAAGACGAGCAGAAGCAGTCCAAAGTCGATATACAGCGACGAAGGGGAAGAGTCCCGAGGTTCTCTTGACAGATAGGGAAGAGAGTATTAGAATTTACCTGATACTTCATGGCGATATCCTCTTAAAAAAAGAGGGTTGACAAAATATCGCGGATGTATTAATAATATTAATAAAAAGAAGATTTCTGAGGAAAGGGGGTGGTAAAGAGGTAGATAAACAAAACCCGTAGGGAAGGCAATGATGATAAAAGTTAAAAGGAGGAAATGGAAATGAAGAAAGGCTTATTGGTAGCAATAGCGCTGGGGGTATCTGTCCTTATGTTTAGCAGTGTTGCCCTGGCTGAGATAACCACGAGCGGATCGGTGGAGTGGAAGATATACGGGAGTGACGAAAATACATCGGTATCTACGTGGGGTTTGATAGGCGAGGTAGCCAGTCCCGTGTTTAAGTACGGCGATGTGAGGATGCACTACGATGTGTTACTAACCTCCGGTGCCTGGGAGGCCAAGTTTGCTCCTCGGATCAGACTGGATAAGAGTCCCGAGATTGTAGAGGACGACGGTTCCTACCTCAAGGTCTACTTTGATAGTTCCAGCCTTACCTTACAGCCCAGGTTAGACTACGGGGTATTCGATGTCTATTCTTATGGATGGTTTGGAGCGATTGATGGAGCGGCTAATATTCCCAAGGAAGCCGGGGTCAAACTCGATGTCCCCTTCCATCCCCTGGATATGGATCTGAAGCTGGTGGCAAATAGCACGGTGGTATTTAAGAATACCGGTGGGACATGGGGTTGGGGAAACCAGGAAACAAAATGGAACTACGGAGTCGGCTTGAGCTTTGACGTAGAACCGCTCAGTGTGGCAGTGCAGGGTGTCACCACTGACGTTACGGACGCTACCTGGTATGGTTCTTCTTACGGAGGTAAGTTGGAAGTAGATCTTGCTCCAGTAACCATAAATGCTCAGTGGGTCAGCTGGAGCCCTGAAGGTACTGGGCTTTCGGACGGCTCAGGTGTCTATGGGAAGGTCGGTTACGCTCTGGATGAAGGTCTCGGCGATCTAGCCCTCGAATACAAGGGTTGCGACGAGCATTTCAATGGGGCCAATTTTGGGCCTACGCCTGATAAGTATAAGAAGATTGCAGGAACATATACCTATCCTCTGGCGGAAGCGGTGAACATGAGCTTAACCGTAGCTAGTGTAGATAAGGGTATGGACGACGGAGCTTTCACCGAGTACGAAGTGAAGTTTGCGGCGTCCTTCTAGGAGTAAAAAGAAGGTGGGCTCAAAATCACGAGCCCACCTTCAAAAAAGTTTTTTATTAGGGAGGTGAAGTATAATGGCGGAGGTACGCCTAAAAGATGTAACTAAAGAGTTTGGAAAGGTAGTGGCAGTTAAGGATTTTAATCTGGAAGTTCCAGATGGGGAGTTTGTTATTCTGGTAGGACCTTCCGGGTGTGGAAAGACCACTACTTTAAGGTCTATTGCCGGTCTGGAAGAGGTGACAGCGGGGGAGATTTATATTGGTGATAGAATGGTCAATGATGTTCCCCCCAAGAATAGAGATATCGCCATGGTCTTTCAGAACTATGCCCTCTATCCCCATATGGATGTGTACCGGAACATGTCCTTTGGACTGAAGTTGAGGAAAGTTCCCAAACCAGAGATTAATAAAATAGTAAAGAGAACCGCCGATCTTCTGGGTATAGGTGAGCTGCTCGATAGGAAACCGAAGGAGCTTTCCGGTGGACAGCGCCAGAGAGTAGCTCTGGGAAGAGCCATCGTACGTGATCCCCATGTGTTCTTATTCGATGAGCCTCTTTCTAACCTTGATGCAAAACTACGAATTGCCATGAGAGCAGAGCTGCTGGACCTGCATCAGCGTCTTAAAACCACCACTATTTATGTTACTCATGATCAGCTAGAAGCAATGACCATGGGTGATAGAATTGTGGTCATGAATGAGGGGATAATCCAGCAAGTGACTACTCCTCAAGACATATATGATCATCCAATCAACCGCTATGTAGCAGGGTTTATCGGCTCTCCGTCTATGAATTTCCTTCCTTGCACCATTGTCAAAGATAACAGTAATATTTATGCTAGCGCCAAAGGCTTTAAACTGAAAATCCCTTCTGAACAGGCTAAGATGGTGAAGGACTATATCAACAAAGAGGCAGTGTTGGGAATTAGACCTGAGCATATCGATGCTAAATCGACGGTCAGGGATTATGATCCAGAGAGTGTCTTTGAAGCTTCAGTATGGGTAGTAGAACCTGTAGGCTCGGAAAAACTTGCCCACATAAAATGCGATCAATATACTCTTGTCGCCCGGCTTGATCCTTATGTCGATTTAAAGTCAGGTCAAACTGCTGAGTTTGTTGCTAAAATGGACTTGGCTCACATATTTGACAAAGAGACAGAGAGGACAGTCCTTTAGTTAATCGAGACTTGGGTGTCATCTTCATTCAGGAAATTCATAGGATTAAGGAAAGAACAAGAGGAGGGAGGATATTTAGTCCTCCTTTTTTATTATATTTAGGTATGTAAAGCCACGGAATTTACCACAGCTTGATGAAAGTTGCTATCTTAGTTGATGGTTATAATGTAATTTATAGTTCTCCTTTGCTCAAGAGATTATTAAAGAAGAGTGCCTATCGGGCTCAGGAGGGATTAATTAGACTTGCGTCTAATTATTTTTCTATGAAAGGAGTGGAAGGTTATGTGATTTTTGATTCCTATAGGCGTCCCTGTCAAGATACTGAGAAAGAGATAAGTACTAATTTAAAGATAATTTTTACGGGAAAAGGTAAAACAGCTGATTCCTATATTGAGAGATTTACGTGTCAATATAAATCTTACTATGACTATATCTATGTGGTTACGGCTGATTATTCTCAAAGGATGACTGTGGTTGACAAAGGAGTTCTACTTCTCTCTCCTCAAAATTTCCTCGGAGAGGTTGAGACCTGCCAGAAGGCTTTAACGAAAAAGTATTCATCTATCCCGCCCGGATCCCATCTAAGAGTATCTGATTACTTAGAGGATGGAGTGAGAAAAAAGTTAGAGAGAATAGCTAAGGAAGAAAACTAATTAACAGATTACTTCAACCTCTTGCTCGATTAGCCCAGGAAAGCATAATTCCCATTTTCTGCATTATTTCCAGGAATTTTCCCCTTGAAAATAAGAATTCTGGCCTCGGGAAGGGGTCCAGAAAGGTAGAGTCAAGCTTATGGATGCAAAAATAAAGATAGATAATGGACGAGATTTGTCCTTTCTCTGTGGAAAAAGAGACGAAAATTTAAAGATTATAGAAAAGGAGTTGGGAGTTAGGTTCATCCTCAGAGATAATTTTTTGAAAATTATAGGAGAAAAAAAAGGGGTAAAACAAGCTGAACAAATTGTAGAGGAAATCTTCTCTCAGTTACATAAAGGATATTCGCCTCATTTGGAGGAGATAGAATCTGCCCTGGGAAGGATAAAGAAAGGAGAGAAGGGAAGACTGGAGGAAGATTCTTCCTCAGTTATACTTACTTCCTCTCGAGGGAGAAAGGTAAGACCCAGGACCGAAGGGCAGAGAAAATACGTCGAAGTAATGAAGAACAGTGATGTGGTTTTTAGTATCGGTCCTGCAGGGACTGGTAAAACCTATCTGGCAGTAGCCATGGCTATAGCTACTTTAGAGAAGGAAGAAGTTGTGCGGATAATCCTAACTCGTCCCACAGTAGAGGCGGGAGAGAAGTTGGGTTATCTACCCGGAGGACTGGAGGATAAAGTAGAGCCGTATCTGCGTCCTTTATACGATGCCCTCTACGATTTAATTTTTGCTGATAAATTTCAGACACTTTTAGACAGGAGAATTATCGAAATTGCTCCTCTTGCCTATATGAGGGGACGTACTTTGAATGATGCGTTTATTATTCTAGATGAGGCACAAAACACAACCTATGAGCAGATGAAGATGTTCTTAACCAGACTGGGTTTTGGTTCCAAAGTTGTGATTACAGGGGATATTACTCAGATCGATCTTCCTGCCTATCGCTCCTCAGGTCTAGTTGAAGTGCAGTCATTGTTTAAACGGATAAAAGGGATAGAAACCGTTTATCTTACTCAGAGGGATGTGGTAAGGCATCGTCTAGTACAGGAAATAGTGAAGGCTTATGAAAATCATGAAGAAAAGATTAAAAATAGTTAAAAGATTTGAAAAAAGAGAAAAATCCAACTATCCGGGATTCAAAATTAGGGATATTTTTGCTAGATCTCATCTCTGGAAATGGGCCTGGGGAGTGGGATTGATATCGAGTTTGTCTTTGGTTTTTCTCTTACCCCCTACCAGTGAAATAACTTTTTTCAATAAGTTAGGAATGATCATTCTGATTACTTTTTTTGTCATTATTTTCTTCATTTACCTTTGGCGGTTCTGGGTGCAATTTCTTATACCCAAACCTTTGAGTCTCTGTGCGATTTTGATCATCTCGATGGCTCTCATGGGTAGAATTATCATCCTCTTACCTCAAGTCTCCAACTATTTTATTCCTATTGCTTTTTTATCCATCCTTGGCTCACTTCTTTTTGCACCTTCATTGTCGGTTTTAGTAACCTTGCTATTCAGTATCCTCTTTAGCATTAATGCTGCGAGTTTGAACCTTATGCCGGTTCTAGTCATGGGGGGAATCGTGGGAGCCTACAGCGCTACCTTCGTTCACCAGAGAACCGATTTGACTAAGGGTGGTCTTTATGTGGGTACATCTAATGTATTGATTATATTAGCTGTGGGTCTACTTGCTAACTATTCTTTTGACCATTGGGACCTCCTTTGGGGAATGGGCGGCGGGTTTTTTTCTAGCATTCTGGCTCTGACGGTTTTGCCTTACCTGGAAACCTATTTCGGCATTACTACCGATATCAAATTGCTGGAGCTAGGCAATCTCAATCTTCCTCTTTTGAACAGACTATCTATAGAAGCACCGGGGACTTATCACCACACCATAATGGTCGCCAGTCTAGCCGAAGCCGGGGCAGAGGCCCTGGGCGCCAATCCTCTCTTGGTCAGGGTGGGAGCCTATTACCATGATGTGGGTAAGATTCTTCGGCCTCATTTTTTCTTTGAAAATGCTGGGACAGGCAAGAATAATTATCATGACAAGATGGCTCCTAATTTGAGTTCTATGATTGTTATCTCTCATGTAAAAGACGGAATAGAACTTGCCCAAAGGAATCGACTCCCTGGACTTGTTACCGACATTATCAGGCAACATCACGGGACAGGACTGATAGCCTATTTTTATAGGGAAGCACTAAAGGAAAGGGGGGAAGAGAAAGAATCAATACATGAAGAGAATTTCCGTTACCCCGGTCCCAAACCCCGGACAAAAGAGTCAGCTATTGTAATGCTAGCAGATTCAGTAGAGGCCGCCTTTCGTTTCTCTGCCCAAAAAACTCTGAAGGGTATACAATCGCAGGTAAAGAAAGTGGTGAATAATAAATTGAAGGATAATCAACTTGATGAGTGTGATTTAACTTTAGGAGAAATAGCCAGAATATCTGATGCCTTCGTTAGGATTCTTGCCGGTGTTATCCACACCCGTGGAAGGTATCCGGAGGAGATGCTAAAGAGTCAATCGGTGGTCGGGTGAACCCTGAGCACACATATACCAAGATTCAGATAAGAAGTCTTCTGAACCTACAGGTAAACATAAGGTTTTTAGAAAAGGTAGCTTCCGCAGCCTTATTTCATGAGCAGGTGCACAAGGATAAAGAAGTGAGCATAGTCCTGGTAGATAATAAAACGATCAAACAATTAAACGATAAATTTCGTGGTATTTCGGAGGCAACCGATGTCCTGGCTTTTCCCTTGGGTGGGGAGTTCTCCTCCACGGAGAATCTTTTGGGTGAGATTGTAATTTCGGTAGAAAGAGCTAAAGAGGCGGTAAAGGAAGGAGGGCATCGACTTAAAGAAGAGCTTGCTCTTTTGGTAGTTCATGGAATCCTTCATTTACTTGGGCATGCCGATGAGAAAAAAAAAGAACGAGAGATTATGAGGAATAAGGAAGGTAAAATTCTAGAATCTTTGGGAATAAAGATAGAGATTTAAAAGGAGACCACCAATGAAGTCGCTAGCCAAGAACAGGTGTTTACTTTTCTTAGCTTTTTTGCTATGCTTTCTTTTGGGACTGGGGATTCGTGCTCCCAAAGCGGCATTGATAGCTAAGATAGGGTATATAGATATACAAAAGATTTTTCAGGGATATAAAAAAACTGGGGATCTGGAGGCAAGTCTTAAGAAGAGTCAGACCGAACAACGGCAGAACTTAGAAAAGTTAAAAGAAGAAATCGAAAAGCTAAGAAATGAACTCAAGGAAGGGGAGTTAATACTTACTGAATCTGCCAAAGAAGAGAAGCAGGTTGAGATAGACCAGAAGGCCAGAGAATTGGACAATTTAGCGCGGGATATTACGGAAAAGTTGGAGGGACGGAGAGAACAGTATACGGATGAGATAGTGAAAGATATCTACGCTATGACTAGGTCCATGGCTGAACGGGAAGGATACAGGTTGGTTTTTCATAAGGAAGCCTTAATTTATGCCACCCCGGAGCCGGAGTTTGATTTGACGGAAAAGGTACTATCCGAATTGAATGAAAAATATAGAGCCATCTCCGAATCCACTCCTTCCATTTCTCCAACTGACTAAAGATTAGCAGGATAAAGAATGGAAAAAAGTTTAAGAGAATTAGCGGAGCTAGTAGACGGAAGAATAGAGAGGGATGGGAGTGTAAAGGTTAAGGGGGTGGCCAAGGTCGAAGAGGCAAAGAAAGGAGAAATTACTCTAGCTATCTCCGAGAAATTCCTGCACCAGGCTCGCCAAAGTCAAGCTTCGGCTGTTATAGTTCCCCTGGGGGTTAAAGATTTCTCCAAGCCTGTTATACAGGTAAAAAATCCTAGGCTAGCCTTTGCCCAGGTATTGGAGCTATTTGCTCCTCAACCACCGAGACCTTCCGGAATTCATTCTACGGTTTTAATTGGTGTTAAGGTAGAGATGGGTAAAGATGTTACGATGGGTCCATATACAGTCCTCAGCGATGGAGTTAAATTAGCGGATAATGTCTACATCTCTTCTGAAGTATATCTGGGTAACAACGTAAGAATCGGCAAAGGAAGTTTCATACACCCCCGGGTTACTATTCTGGATAATACAATTGTAGGGGAAAAAGTGATCATTCACTCCGGAACTGTGATAGGTTCTGATGGCTTTGGTTTTGCTAAAAAAGAAGATGGGTCCTACTACAAGATTCCTCAGGTGGGCAAGGTTGTGATTGAAGATGAAGTGGAGATAGGAGCCAATGTGGCCATAGATCGGGCAACTATTGGAGAAACACGAATAGGCTCAGGATGTAAAATCGACAATTTGGTACATATTGCACATAATGTCACCTTAGGAAGAAATGTAGCTATTGTTGGTTTAGTGGGAATCTCGGGTAGTTCAACTATAGGGGATGGGGTCATTCTAGCTGGTCAAGCGGGAGTAACCGATCATGTAAGGATTGGTAATAACACCATAGTCGCTGCTAAATCGGGAGTTACCAAGAATATAGGGCCAAATCAATTTGTATCCGGCTTTCCGGCAAGACCGCACTCTAAACAAAAAAGGGTAAAGGCTATCATCAACCAACTACCTAAGCTTCTGGAACGGGTGAGAAAACTTGAGAAGATGAATAGAGGGAAAAAATAATGCAACTGCAACGCACTATCAAGAAGGTCGTTTTTTACAAGGGAACTGGCCTCCACTTGGGTAGAGAAGTTACTTTAACTTTAGAGTCTGCACCCCCGGGCTCGGGAATAGTTTTTATAAGGGAAGACCTACCCGGTAGTCCCCAGATTAAGGCCAGCGTTAACAAAGTGGTAAGTAATCTGCGAGGAACAAGTTTAGGAGAAGGAAAGACAAGAGTTCGTACGGTGGAGCACATTTTAGCTGCTCTAGCAGGCCTCGGAATAGATAATATAAATATAAAAATGAATGAGGAGGAGGTACCTGCTGGTGATGGAAGCGCCCTTCCTTTTGTAAAATTGATTCAGGAAGCAGGTATTGTTGAACAAGCTACTCCCCGGCGATTCCTTATAATTAAAAAGCCTCTCTGGATAGAGGAAGAAGATAGAAGATTGGTTGTTCTTCCTCATGATGGACTCAGAATCACCTATACCGTCGATTTTCCTCATTCTCCTCTTAAGTCGCAATTTGCTGAATTTAACATTAACGAGGAGGTTTTCACTCAGGAGATTGCTCCATCCAGGACCTTCGGCTTTATGGAAGAGGTGGAGGAGTTAAAGAAACAGGGTTTAGTTCAGGGAGGGTCTTTGCAGAACGCTGTAGTGATTGGTGAGGAGGGGATCATAAATAAGGAGGGGCTAAGATTTCCTAATGAACCTGTGCGTCACAAAATACTTGATTTAATAGGGGATCTTTATTTGCTGGGCCGACCTATCCAGGCTCATATTATGGCGGTAAAATCAGGTCATCTTTTCCATGTTAAGTTAATTCAGAAACTTGAGGAGTTAAAGAATAAAGAAGGAAGTTTTTTGGACATAAACGATATTGAAAGAGTACTTCCTCATAGGTATCCCTTCCTTCTGGTAGACAAGATTCTCGAGCTGGGAGAAAGAGAAATAGTGGGAGTGAAGAATATCACGGTAAATGAGCCCTACTTTAGTGGTCATTTTCCCGGGCATCCTGTAGTACCGGCTGCTTTGATTGTTGAGGCTATGGCTCAGGTGGCCGGGGTTTACCTCTTGAATAAAAGTGAGAATCAGGGAAAGTTAGCCTACTTTGCAGGAATTGATAAAGCAAGGTTTAGAAGACCGGTAGTTCCCGGTGATCAGCTAATCACCAGGGTAAAGGTGTTGAATTTAAGAAAAGCAACCGGACGGGTTCAAGCTACCTGCACGGTAGAGGGCAAGGTAGTAGCGGAAGCAGGGTTTCTCTTCAGTTTGGTAGAAAGGTAGAGCCAGTGTCGATTCTTAAAAATAAACTGCCTCAGCATGTGGCGATTATTATGGATGGCAATGGTAGATGGGCTAAGAAGAAGGGTCTACCTCGGATGGAGGGACATAGAGTAGGAATTGAAAAGATAAGGGAGATAATTCAGGTCTGCTCAGATCTCGGGATAAGGATCTTAACCATCTATGCTTTCTCCTGCCAGAACTGGAAGAGGCCTTCCTGGGAAGTAAGTTTTCTCATGTCGAGGTTTGAAGCCTACCTTAACAAGGAAATAGATGAGATGAATAAGAAAGGAATTCGATTTCAGGTTATCGGAAGAAGGGAGAGTCTTTCGGCATCAATGCAAAAGAAGATAAGGAGGGCGATGTCCTTAACGAGAGGCAATGAGGATTTTATTTTTAACCTGGCCCTTAACTATGGAGGACAGGAGGAGATTCTGGATGCGGTTAAGGAAATAGCTCAAGAGGTTAAAAAGGGAGATCTTTCTCCTGAGGAGATAGACTTAACTCTTTTTAAGCGATATCTGTATACCGATGATTTACCTTATCCTGATCTTCTAATCAGGACCGGTGGCGAGTATCGGGTAAGTAATTTTCTTTTGTGGCAAATCGCCTATACCGAGTTTTGGGTTACCCCTATTTTTTGGCCTGATTTTGGGAAAAAAGAGTTTATCGAAGCTCTTGAAGATTATGCCCACCGGGAAAGGAGATTTGGAGGAATACGCGAAGATTAAGGTGTGGCTGAAGCGGACAGTTGTTGCTTGCATCTTTATTCCCTTTCTTATTCTCATCATATGGTGGGGAGGAATAGTTTTTCTGGGGTTGGTTTGTCTCATCAGTGCAGTGGCATTATTTGAATTTTACCAGGGAATTAAAAAAAAGGGACAAAAGCCTTTCTTAATTGAGGGTATCTCGTTAGGCATGTTTGTCCCGGTTTCTATCTATATCTGGGGGGATAGGGCTCTACCTCCAGTTCTCATTTTGATCATCTTCTGTGTCTTTATGAGGCAATTTTTAAAATTTGAGACAAAGGATGCTTTTACTAATATTGCCCTAACGATGGGGGGGATTTTCTATATATGCCTTCTATTTAGCTATGCGTTAATCTTGAGAGGCCAGACCTCAGGGGCGAGGCTAGTAATAACTGTTTTCTTTGTTACCTGGCTGGGTGATACAGGAGCCTATCTAATAGGCAGACGATGGGGTCAACATAAACTGTGTGTCCGCCTGAGTCCTTATAAGTCCATGGAGGGCTTTATCGGGGCAGTCCTAATAAGTTGTGTTGCTATGCTTATCTCCCGATTGTGGCTGACTTTCCCCCTCTTTCATACTTTAGCTTTAGGGGTCATGATAGGGATGGTCGGGCAGATAGGGGACCTTTTTGAATCCATGTTAAAGCGCGAGATGGGAATAAAGGATTTTGGTAGAATTCTTCCTGGGCATGGAGGGGTCTTAGACAGGTTTGATAGCCTTCTTTTCACCGTTCCTTTGTTCTACTACTACGTCAAATACTTGATAACACTGGGAAATTTCTCATGATTGTGACGGCTGTATTTGTATTAGGAGTCTTTCTTCTTTTAATTATCCCGCATGAATTGGGACATTTCTGGGCCGCAAAAAAATGCGGGATACGGGTTCATAGATTCTCCCTTGGTTTAGGCCCTAAATTATGGGGGTTTAAAAAAGGTGAGACTGAATATTCTATCTCAGTTTTTCCCCTAGGAGGCTACGTAAAGATAGCGGGAATGGAGCCAGGGGAAAGAGATTTAGAAAATGGCTTCTATCGTAAGCCTTTAAGGGATAGGATTTTGGTGTTGAGTGCCGGTTCGGCAATGAATTATCTGGTAGCTATCATTTTGTTCTCTCTCGTCTTTATGATGGGTTTTCAAACTCTTAATTTGAAAGAAGCAATTATTGGAGAGGTTAAAAAAGATTCAGCTGCAGCATCAGCTTCTCTTTTACCCGGAGACAAGATTTTAAAGATTAATGGACAGGAAGTAAAAGGATGGGAAGAGATGGCGCTTGCCATAAAGGATAGTCAAGAGATTGTTCTTAAACTAGAGGTTCAAAGGGAAAAGAAAGTTTTCTTCATTCAGGTAAAACCTATTTTTGATCCCCAACTGAAGAGGAAAATGATCGGCATTTCTCCCTCCCAAGTCTTTGTCCGGTACAGCCCTCTAATTGCTTTGGCTAAAGGGGTAGAGAGAACATTCTTTATAACTAAACTTATCCTTACTGCCCTGGGAGGAATGATCATGGGTAAGGTTCCCGCCCAATTTGCCGGGCCGGTGGGTATTGTTGGAATTATAGGGCAAAGTGTCAAAATGGGCCTAAGTCCTCTTTTTTCCCTGGCTGCTCTTTTAAGCATTAACCTGGGATTATTTAATCTGTTTCCCATCCCAGCCTTAGATGGGGGAAGACTCCTGTTTCTGGCTGTGGAGGGGATTAGAGGCAAAGCTCTCGACTCAAAGAAGGAAGAATTAATCCATTATATAGGCTTTGTTATCCTTATTGCCTTAATTCTGCTTATAACCTATCAGGATATCCTTAGGTGGATAGGTGCAAGATAAAAAAGTCTGAAAAGGTATTGCTTTCCGGTAATGAGGCCTTGGCTGAAGGGGCTCTCCAGGCTGGGTGCCGTTGCTATTTTGGTTATCCCATTACTCCTCAATCAGAAATACCCGCCTATATGGTCAGGAGAATGAAAGAAGTAGGCGGAGTATTTTTACAGGCAGAAAGTGAGATAGCTGCCATCAACATGGTCTATGGAGCGGCTGCCACAGGAGCAAGAGCCATGACCTCCTCTTCCGGACCAGGAATTAGCTTGAAACAGGAGGGCTTGTCTTTTCTAGCTGGAGCAGAGCTTCCCGCAGTAATTGTTAATGTAATGCGGGGAGGCCCAGGATTGGGTAATATAGCTCCTTCACAGTCAGATTACTTTCAGGCAACCCGCGGGGGTGGTCATGGAGACTATCATCTCATTGTTCTAGCTCCTAATTCTGTTCAAGAAATGCTTGACTTAGCGTATCTCGCTTTTGAACTAGCTGATAAATATAGAAATCCGGTCATGATTCTTGCCGATGCCATTTTAGGGCAAATGATGGAAGGGGTAGAGTTTAAAGAAGAAAATAAAGGAGTAAGGAAGAAAGATTGGATAATTGGTGGAGATAAAGGAAGAAAACCCAACATAATAAGGTCTTTGTTTTTGGAGGAAGGAGTTCTGGAGGAACACAACAAGAAGCTTCAAGAAAAGTATGCCCGGATACGTCGACTCGAAGTCAAATATGAATCCATGCAAACGGATGATGTGGAGCTTCTTTTAGTATCCTATGGAAGCATGGCTCGTCTTGCCTCTGAGGTCGTAACTAGACTTAGAAAAAAGGGAATAAAAGCAGGTCTTCTTAGACCAATTACCCTATGGCCTTTTCCTTATAGCCCCATTAGGAAGCTAACCGACAGAGTTAGGTTTTTCTTTGTGGTAGAGATGAGCGAAGGACAAATGTTGGAGGATGTTAAATTAGCTGTGGAAGGGGCAGTTCCGGTATATTTTTATGGAAGATTGGGAGGCGGAGTGCCAACCCCTCTTGAAGTAATGGAGAGGATAGAGGAGAAGGTGGGGGATGAAGATAGAAGGTAGAGCGCTGAAATATGGAGACAACATTAATACTGATGAGATTATCCCTGGGGTTTATCTTAACATCACTGATGGTAAAGAGTTAGCCAAACATTGTATGGAACCTATAGACAAGGATTTTTTAAGAAAAGTTAAAGAAAGGAACATTTTGGTGGCGGGGAAAAATTTTGGCTGTGGGAGTTCAAGAGAACACGCTCCTATAGCATTAAAGGGAGCGGGGGTGAGCTTTATAATTGCTGCCTCATTTGCCAGGATTTTTTTTCGTAATGCCCTCAATATTGGTCTTCCTATTGTAGAGTGCCGTGAAGCGGCTCAAGGAATAAGAGATAATGATAGGCTTATTATAGATTGGGTTGAGGGGAAAATTCAAAACTTGGCCAAAAAGGAAAGTTATTCTGTGGCTCCCTTTCCTCCATTCCTGCAGGAATTGATCAGGCAGGGAGGATTAGAGAAGTATATAAAGAACCGGATGAGACAGAAAAAAAATGCCTAGGATGAAAGTCAAGATTTACGATACCACCCTGCGGGATGGAACACAGGCAGAAGGAGTCTCCTTTTCCCTGTTGAACAAGATAGAGATTGCCGGGGAACTGGATAAACTTGGTTTTGATTACATTGAGGGTGGATGGCCTGGTTCTAATCCCAAGGATATGGAATTCTTTAAGAAGATAAGGAAAGTTTCCTTTCGAACCTCTAAAATAGCTGCCTTTGGAAGTACCAGGAAGCCGGGGAAGAAAGTAGATGCCGATCCAAATGTTCGTGCTTTACTGGGGGCCGAAACTGATGTAGTTACTCTCGTTGGGAAGAGTTGGGTTTTTCATGTGGAAAAGGCACTGAAGACCGACAAGGAAGAAAATCTGCGTATGATAGAAGATTCGGTCAATTTCTTTAAAAAAAAGGGAAAAGAGGTAATCTTTGATGCCGAACATTTTTTCGATGGGCACAAGGATAATCCTCAATATGCTCTAAAGACTCTGGAGGTAGCTCGTGATGCAGGGGCAGACTGTCTGGTTCTTTGTGATACAAATGGGGGTTCCATGCCGCACGAGATAGAGAAGATTATTAAAGAAGTACAAAAAGAGATAGATTTCCTTCTGGGAATGCATGCTCATAATGATGCTGGGATGGGAGTAGCAAATTCTATTATTGCTGCTAGATTGGGGATAGCCCATATCCAGGGAACTATAAATGGTTATGGAGAAAGATGTGGAAATGCTGATCTCTGTTTAGTTATACCCAATTTAAAATTGAAACTAGGGATTGATTGTATTCCGGGGGAGAAACTAAAATTACTGACCCATATCTCCCATCTTGTTAGTGAGTTAGCTAATCTTATTCCCAATGATCATCAGCCTTATGTAGGCAAATCAGTCTTCACTCATAAAGGTGGGATGCATGTTAGTGCTATCTCGAGAGACAAAAAAACATACGAACATATAGATCCCACATTGGTGGGTAATAAAAGAAGAGTGTTGATTAGCGAACTAGCAGGAAAGAGCAACATTGTTTATAAACTGAAGGAAAAAAAGTTAGGATCGGAAGAAAAGAAATCCTTTACCAAAAAGATCATCCATCGTATCAAGGAATTGGAGAATCAGGGTTATGAATTTGAAGGGGCAGAAGGGTCTTTTGAGCTTTTGGTCAAGAAAGCCAGTGGTAGTTATAAGAAGCTTTTTGATCTGGAAGGATTCAGAGTGACAGTGGAAAAAAGAGATGATGGTAAATTAATCTCCGAGGCCACAGTAAAACTGAGAGTGAAAGGAAAACTTATGCATACAGTGGCTGAGGGAAATGGACCGGTTAATGCTCTAGATAATGCTCTGCGAAAGGCCCTGGAACAACACTATCCTCATCTTCACCAGATGCACCTGGCTGATTATAAGGTGAGAATTCTGGATACGAAAGCAGGCACCCGGGCCAAAACCAGGGTTTTAATCGAATCCTCCGATGGGGAGGGTAGGTGGTCTACGGTGGGGGTATCTCCTAATATCATCGAAGCCAGTTGGGAGGCTCTCCTCGATTCTATTGAGTATAAATTACTGAAGCATTCCTAGCTCATCCTTTAATTACTCCCAGGGGACGTAATTTAGCCACTTTTCTGGAAAGGTTAGCTTTCTCCACTATCTCCACTACATGATCAACATCTTTATAGGACTCGGGCATTTCCTCAGCTATAGTTTCTCGGCCTTTTGCCATCACCAGGATTCCCTTATCCTCTAACTCTTTTTCTAAGGCTCTTCCTCGAGCAACTTTTCTGGCGCGTGAGCGAGACATCATTCTTCCAGCTCCATGACAGGTGCTTCCCCAGCTTTCTTCCATAGCCTGGGGAGTTCCTACCATTACATAAGAGTTAGTTCCCATATCCCCGGGAACTAGTACGGGTTGTCCTACTGACTGATAAACAGAAGGCAGGAGTGGGTGATGGGCAGGGAAGGCCCGGGTGGCACCCTTGCGATGAACGAAAATCTTTCTTTTTTTTCCATTTACCAGATGGTCTTCAAACTTACCGATATTGTGGCAGACGTCATAAATCAAATCCATCCCTAAATCTCGCGGCGAAAGGTTAAGAACCCTTTGAAAAACTTCTCTCGTCCAGTGCATTATTATCTGCCGGTTAGTCCAGGCGTAGTTAGCCGCAGCTGCCATTCCAGCAAAGTAGTCTTCACCCTCAGGGGAGGTGAGTGGAGCACAGGAGAGCTGGCGATCGGGAAGAGAAATGTGGTACTTGTCAACCACATGGCGCATCCTGGCCAGATGATCATCGCAAACCTGATAGCCCAAGCCGCGAGACCCGCAATGAATGGTCACTACAATTTGGTTCCGGGCTATACCAAAAACCTCAGCTACCTGGGGAAGATAAATCTCCTCTACTAGATCTATCTCCAGGAAATGGTTACCTGAACCCAAAGTTCCCAGTTGGTTCTTTCCCCTTTTCAGAGCTCGCTGGCTGACTTTTTCTGGATCTGCTCCTTCCATTCTTCCATAATCTTCTGTCCTCTCTAAATCCTCTGCTGAACCATAGCCTCTTCCCACCGCCCATTTCGCTCCTTTTTTTAGAACCTGTTTTAACTCATGGAAAGGAAGCTTAAGAGAAGAGGTAGAGCCTAGACCACAGGGAATATTATTAAACAAAGCTGCTAAGAGATGGCGCAGCTTATCTTTTACATCGGGAAGAGTGAGGTTTGTCCTCATTAATCTAACCCCACAGTTGGAGACGACGAAGTTATTAGTAATGAAGTTATGATGAGGATGTTCTACCGTGAAGTCATAAACATAATCATTGAAATTCACAAGCCGCTTGCTAATTATTTCATCCCAGAGCATCCCTGAATATCCCAATCCTTCTGTGTGTTTTTTTAAGAATTCCTCGAAAGAAAGACAGTCAAAACTAACTCTCGGCTCGGTCTTCCTTCCTTCATAAATAGAGCGCTCTATAAAACGCAAGTTAACATAAGGGGAGTTAATTTGTTTATGAATGGCCTTAGCTCCTATTCCCATTTCTTTTTTTAATTCTAGAGCTTCTATGGCTACCTCTTTTCTATTTTTTACTATAAGCTGTTTAAGCTTTAAGAATTGCACAGCTACATTTGCGAGAAAACGTCGTTTTTTGTTATATTCAAAGCCAACCTTGCTGTAAAGATTGATCAGACTTTCTGCTTGGCCAGAGAGGGTTGAGCGTAGTCGGTAAGATATTTTCCCTTCCTTGTTTACATATTCAGTCCTTTGGCTAATCTTTTGGGTTTTTACGCCAAATTCAGCTAACAGGGAAGAGGCCTGCTCCAAAAATATCTTTCCACTTTCCACAAATCCTTCTTTTTTATTCATGGAAATAATAGGGCAGTAAAAATTATAATCATGATTGAGCATAGTCTTTGGAGTGGATAGTTCCGCCCCAAAGAAACCAGCTAAGAAGAGTCTTTTTTGCCAGAGGGGAGCCTTAAAGAGCCAATTGGGAAGAGAGTAATCCTGAGTTGTCTTTCTGCCCAGCGGGACGCCCAAGCTAATTAAAAGGATAGCAAAACTACTTGAGACAACTTTACAGTGGGTCTCCTCATTGGTAAACTCATACTTTGCATAAGAGGTGTTTATCTTATGATCTCTTTTTCTAAAATATACACGAGAGCAATTGTATCCGATAGAAGAAACATCTTTTTTTATTTCCTCAAGATCCTCAGGTTTACCATAGAAAGAGGTGACGCCTTTCCCCCTCTTTTTTACAAAGTGAATATTACCATCTCCAAACACATATCCCATTATCTTCAGTAAATAGGGGAGTTGAGGCGAATCATAGCGTAGAGGCAGGAGCTTTCTTTTCTTCAGGTGAGAAATAATCTGCTCTAAGCCTTGGCCACGAGAATCTTTACCCGTTTTTAAGAGAAGCTCTTTTATCTGTTTTTCGCTGACAATAACTTCATAGCCAGGTTTTTTGTATGGGACTCCTTCAAATGGATATATAGCTACTTCATTTCCTGTCCTTAGCTTTTTCAAAGGAATCATTCCATCCCTGGTATAAAAGGGATGATCTTCGGTGGCTATAATGTTCTGGCCAGTTTTTGTAGTTACTTTATAGACTCTATTTTGGGGAGTACGCTTCAAGAAATTAATAATAGCAGTAGAAGTTAAATTTTCGCTTTTAAAGTTAAAACAGTCTATCTTTTCTTCGAACCATAATTTCTCAAATTCTTCAATCCTTAGAGTGTAGCCAAGGGAATGTAGAATTAGACTCTTTCCAGAGAGGCAGTTGATATCGTAGCCAATTCCTCCCGGGGAGATGACTCCCCCCTCATCAGGGTCAGTTGCAGCCACTCCCCCTATGCAAAAACCGTACCCCCAGTGCATATCAGGCATTGCCAGAGAATATTTTATTATTCCGGGAAGATAGGCGACATTCTTAACCTGCAGAGGGGTACGATCCTTTTCAACAGTTTTGAGCATCTTCTCGTCAGCGTAAAGAAGGCCCGGTACTCTCATTCCCTCAGATTTAGGTATCTCCCAGCGATAGTTATCAATCTTCTTTATGTTAAATTCTTCAGGCATTTTCGTATCTCGTTTTTTAGCGTATAGGATTGAACATCCTATTCCGTTCGCCCTATACTCTTGCGCTTTTCACTTTGCTTTTTTCGTTTTTCACTATACGCTAAACGCTATATGCTGTCTTTTTATTATATATCGAATATTATCTGAGCCTCCCACCCTCTATCAGCCTTTTTAACCTCAAGGCCATGATAGGTAACCGCCTTTATCTCTCTTTTTAGATGATGACGGGATAAATCCAGTTTTTCTCCTTTCACTTTTGCTTTAAGACCCTGAGTGTCTATGGTTTCTACCCTAAACTCTTTCAAAAGGTATCTGTCTCCATTAAACTTATAAAGTAGATTTCGTAGCCAATCAGCTAATAATTCATCAAGTTCTTCCTTTTCGATTTCTACTTTCATAGTTTTTTTGAGTTCCACGCGGTTAAGATCCGCTATGGTGTCGAACATACTGTAGGCGGCATTTTCAAACAGCTCCTCAATCGATTCTCCCCACACCCTGATGCCCAAATCGGCTGTATGATTGATAAACTCATATTTTTTCATTATTTAGATAGTAGCTTTTTCCACTTTAAAGTCAAGAAGTATCTCGGGACTCTTCCCCTCGATACGTGTATAAACCTTCTAAATACTAATATTTTCTTGGTACTATCAAATACCTCCTTGACATTTTATTTTGCTCTGGCTAACCTCTGTTCCTTCCTCTCATTTCTCCCAATCAAGGTCATGATGAAAGAGTTGACTTGTTATAACAGTTAGGATAAAATAGACAACAAACTTGTACAGGAGAGAGGGAAAGACCATGCAGATCAGGGAAAATCAGCTTCCGAAGATTAAAGGTAAAACAGTAGTTCATCAATCTATGGAGAATCTAACATCTTTGAAGATAGGAGGAGTAGCCGACCTCTTTGTAGTCCCGGAGGATCTGGAGGATCTTAAACTGATCCTATCTTTTTGTAAAAGAAAGAAGATTCCTTTTTTTGTTATTGGTAACGGAAGCAAATTGCTAGTGCCAGATGAGGGTTTCAAAGGAGTGATAATTAAGTTGGGCGATTCCTTCAGGAAAATAGAGAATCACAAGGAAGAAATAAAGGTTGGGGCAGGGGCGGACTTATCCACTTTGATAAATTTTACAGCCCAAAGGGGGCTTTCAGGCTTAGAATCCTTGTCTGGAATTCCGGGAACAGTAGGAGGAGCAATGGTAAGAAATGCCAGTGCCTTTGGACAATCGCTTTCCCAGAGGGTTTTATCGGTGAAAGTATTGAATAAAGGTGAGACCTACTTTGTTCTTTCGGATAAAGATATGAATTTTGGTTATCGTACCTCCACTTTTCTTGCACACAAGGATTGGGTAATAATTGAGGTTAATTTAGCCTTGTCCTCGGGAAAAAAGGAAGACATTTTTTCTCGCTTGAGAGAGATAAGAAAAAGAAAAATTCTTACCCAACCGATTTCCTTTCCTTCCGCGGGATGCGTGTTCAAAAATCCTTCATCTTATCCGGCTGGTTATCTTATTCAACAGGCTGGATGTCTGGGGCTAAGGATGGGAGATGCTCAGGTTTCGCATCAGCATGCTAACTTCATCATCAATAAAGGGAAAGCTACAGCTCAGGACGTGCTCAGGCTAATAGAGGAGGTGAAAAAAAGAGTCAGAGACAGATCTGGTATTTCATTAGAACCTGAATTGGAGATAATCTAGAAGCTATTTAATAGAATAGACTTTCAATCCTATACCGTCAAGAGGGTTGTGCAGAGGATGAGGCCGGATTTTCAAAAGGGAAATTCTTCGCTTGAGCATGTGGTAAGAAGGAAATATTTGCGACGTCAAAGAAAACTTAAGGCTCTCATTCTAGTTGCTAGCTTGGCGGTTTTGGTATGGGTAATAGGTAAACCTATCTTAACCTCTCCTTATTTTAAGATTAAGGTTATCCGGGTTGAGGGAACTAACCGATTATCCCAAGCGCAAATATTGAAATGGGCAGATATTCCTTCCGGACAATCCATTTTTCAGGTGAACTTAAGAAGAATAGCTCAGAGGATAAGCTCCAGTCTTCTGGTCAGGACCACTGAGGTTAAAAGAATTCTTCCTTCCACAGTTCTTATTCGGGTAGAGGAAAGGATGCCTTTTGTTTACCTGTCCCAAAAAGGTGGTCTTTATGAGGTAGACTACGAAGGGGTTATTTTAGGAAAGGGGAAAAAGATCACGGATCTACCCATGATCATAGGAAATGGCTGGTCATCCAGACCAGAAAGAATAAAACTGGTGATGAGGATTCTTCACGCTGCTGAAGAATTAGAACTATCCTTTTCCAAAATAGAGATGGATAATAAAGGTGCTATGGTTGGATACCTTAAGAATGGTCCCATGATTTATCTGGGGAAATCTCCTTATCTAGCTTATCTATCTTACCTTCCCTTGGTTTTAGCAGCGAAAGGAAGCAAAGGTAGAGATATTAAATATGTAGATATTCGTTTTCAAGATCAGATTGTAGTGGGGACCGAATAGTTTATCCCAAAAACGCGGGGGCAAACCTTGAGGGATGACGTACTGGTGGGATTGGACATTGGGACAACCAAAATCTGTGTTCTTATTGCCAAAACGGAAAAGGAGAGAGATTTTGAACTTATAGGAATTGGAATAGATCCCTCTGAAGGTCTAAATAAGGGGGTAATTACAGATATTGAGAAGGCATCTCGGGTGGTCAGAAAAGCTTTAAACAAGGCCGAGTTTGATGCCGGTCTGAAGGTAAGACAAAGTTGGGTTAGCATTGCCGGTGATCACATTCAAGCTCAAGATAGTCATGGATTGGTTAAAATAGAAAAAGGGGATAGGATAATTACTGTCAAGGATGTAGAAAAAGTACTAGAGGATGCTTCTCATCTAGTTCTTTCTCCCGATAGAGAAATTATTCATGTTCTACCTCAGGAATTCCTCGTGGATGAGCAAAGCCGAGTAAAAAAACCCATTGGAATTAGCGCCGCCACTCTAGGAGTAAGAGCACATATCATTACCGCTGCCTCTACCTGTCGACAGAATATTGAGAATGGTGTTCTGCAAGCAGGGTATGAGTGTGAGGGAATGGTTCTTCAATCCTTAGCCTCAGCTATGGCTACTCTTTTTCCTGAGGAGGAGGATTTGGGAGTAGCTCTTCTTGATATTGGTGGAGGAACTACTGATCTAGCTATTTTTCTCAGAGAAGGGATGAGATACACGACGGTGCTGGGAGTAGGAGGTAATCATATTACCAATGATATCGCCGTGGGTTTTCATACTACAAGAGCAAAAGCTGAGGACATCAAGGTCAGGTATGGATCAGCTTCTCTGAGCTGCCTTGATACGGATGAGAAGATCGAAGTAGAAAGGGTAGCTGGAAGGGAGACATATATAGCCAGTGGAGAGGAGTTGGTTGAGGTGATCCAACCACGGGTTGAGGAAATGTTCGAGCTGGTGGATAGGGAACTGAAAAAAAGCGGGTATAAGGATTTAATAACAGCTGGAGTTGTGCTTACAGGAGGATGTTCCCTATTAAGAGGAATCAAAGAAGTCTCTGAAAAAAAGTTAGGGCTACCTACAAGAATCGGTTATACCCGTATAAAGGAGCCGAAGGAGTTCACCAGCCCCATATACGCTACGGCTGTCGGTCTAATTCTTTATGGGATAAAAAAAAGAGAAGAGTCTGTTTCCAAGGACAAATTGGGAGTAAGAATTAAGGAGTGGTTGAAGGAGTTTTTCTAAAGTGATTTCTGGTAAGCCAATAGTGGGCATCACCATGGGTGATGCTGCCGGGATAGGACCTGAGATCATTGCCATGGCTCTTTCTTTTCCTGAAGTGCACCAGCTATGCAGGCCTCTGGTTATTGGAGATGCTGCTACCATCCGAGACGCCCTTAAGACTATGACTACAGAGATTAAGGTTGAGGAGATAAAAAGAGTAGATAATGCCAAATTTAACCAGGGAGTCATTGAAGTTCTTGACTTACATAATATTGATCCTCGGGTTCTGCTTAAGGGTCGAGTGGTTCCTATGTTAGGTAAAGCAGCTTTTGAGTATTTACAGCGGGCCACTGATCTAGCATTATCGGGTAAAATCCAGGCCATAGTAACTGCTCCTCTGAACAAAGAGTCTCTTAATAAGGCAGGATACCATTATTCTGGTCACACGGAAATTCTTGCTGAACTCTGCGGGGGAAAAGAGGTCTGTATGATGCTGATAGCAGGAAATCTGAGGGTGGCCCATATTAGTGGACATCTTCCTTTGACCGAGGCTTGCCGAGCGGTAAACAAGGAAAGGATTCTTACCGTCATTAAATTAAGTTTTGAAGTTATCAAGAAATTGGGTATACCCGAGCCACGCATAGCCGTGGCAGGCCTCAATCCCCATGCAGGAGAGATGGGTTTATTTGGTAGAGAGGAGATCGCCGAGATTTCACCTGCTGTTAAAGAGGCTCGTTCGCAGGGGATGAATGTAGCCGGACCAATACCCCCGGATACCGTTTTTTATCGGGCTAAAGGGGGAGAATTTGATCTTGTCATTGCCATGTATCACGACCAGGGACATATTCCTCTCAAGCTGTGGGATTTTTTGGGGGGAGTAAGTATTACCCTGGGACTTCCTCTGATCCGTACCTCTGTTGACCATGGCACTGCTTTTGACCGCGCTGGCAGAGGAACTGCTTCTCCAAAGAGCTTAATCGCAGCTATTGGGTTAGCCACTCAGTTGATTAACCAGGAAAAGGAGACCTAGCGCACCAGGGAAAGTTCTGAAATTTTCTTTAAAGGAGATACTTAAGGATGATGAATGACATTAAGGATATAGGGATAGCTCCAGAAGGAAAGAGTCGCATCGAATGGGCGGATTCGATGATGCCGGTTTTAAGATTAATTAGAGAAAGATTTTCTCGGGAAAAGCCCTTGGAGGGGACAAGAATTGCTGCTTGTCTGCACGTTACCTCTGAAACTGCTAACCTGATGAGGACATTGAGAGATGGGGGAGGTCTGGTTCGTTTGTGTGCTTCCAATCCTTTATCAACTCAGGATGAAGTTGCTGCATCGCTAGTGAAAGACCACGGGATCGAGGTTTTTGCTATTAAAAATGAGGATCGAGAAACTTATTATAAGCATATTCGTGCTGCTTTGGAAATAAATCCTCATATTACTATGGATGATGGAGCAGACTTAGTCTCTACTATTCATACTGAGATCTTGGATTTAGCTTCGGGAATCTATGGAGGAACCGAGGAGACTACTACGGGGGTAATTCGTTTAAGAAGTATGGCTAAGGAGGGTGCTCTAAAATACCCTATCATCGCTGTGAACGATGCCAATACTAAACATCTTTTTGATAATCGTTATGGGACCGGTCAATCTACTATTGATGGAATTTTACGAGCCACTAATGTTCTCTTAGCGGGTTCTGTCTTCGTGGTCTGTGGTTATGGCTGGTGCGGGCGTGGTATAGCCATGCGGGCTAGAGGAATGGGGGCTAAGATTATTGTCTGCGAGGTGGATCCATTGAAAGCCCTGGAAGCTACTATGGATGGCTATTCAGTGATGCCCTTATTAGAGGCGAGCTGCCAGGGAGATATTTTTGTCACCAGTACCGGGAATAAGAATGTTATCGGAAAATCCCACTTTGAAAAGATGAAAGATGGCGTGATAGTGGCTAATGCTGGCCACTTCAACGTAGAGATTAATCTAGAAGATCTAGAAAAGTTAGCCGGGCAAAAAAGAACAACAAGAAAAGATATTAGGGAATTTAAATTAAAGGGAGGTAAAAGAATTAATTTGCTAGGGGAGGGTAGGTTGGTTAATCTTGCTTGTGCCGAAGGGCATCCTTCCCTGGTAATGGATATGAGTTTTGCCAACCAGGCTCTTTGCTGTGAGTATCTGGTTAGTAAAAGAAAAGAATTGGAGAAAAGAGTCTATGAAGTTCCCAAAGCCATCGATGCCAATATTGCCAGGCTAAAATTAAGCAGCATGGGGATTAAGATCGACGGCTTAAGTGAAGAACAAAGAGAATATCTTTCCTCCTGGAGGACAGGGACTTAAGGAGCTTAAAAATGATAGCCATATTAGAAACGGGTGGAAAACAGTACGAAGTTAGTCCGGGTTCCTTGATAAGGGTTGAAAAACTAGCCGCAAAAAAAGGAGAAAAAGTAGTTTTAGATAAGGTATTGCTGATAAAGAAGGATGGGGAAAGTTTCATTGGTAGTCCCTGGTTAGCAGGGGCCAAAGTAGTGGCTGAGGTTACCAAGCAGGATCGGGATCGAAAAATCATAGTTTACAAATTTAAGCGGCGTAAGAGTTATCATCGGAAATATGGTCATCGCCAACCCTTCACCGAGCTAGAGATAAAGGAAATCCAGTTTAAAAAAATCCCCGCGTCGAAGATCAAAAAGTAAAGATCAAAATGAGTAGTTAGACATCGGTGATCAGGATTCAGCGCATTGCAGGGCAGTAAGCGCTTCTCTGTGTTTAACTTATTTTTGATCTTTGAATTCCGCCTTTTTGGGAGAGGTGGCTGAGCGGTCGAAAGCGATTGATTCGAAATCAATTGAGTGCCTCAAAGGTGCTCCGTGGGTTCGAATCCCACCCTCTCCGCCAGTTTTTAATGAACCATTCCCTCGTATTTAGCCTGCCCCTTTTTGTTCAGCTTTAACTCACCCACCGGCTCAGTCCGGTATCCATATACATTTTCACCGGTACTGAACCCCCTTAGCTTCTGCCCCTCTAAGCCACGCATCGTCTTTTTCCTAAGGTCATCAAGATAGAGTTCATTTATAAATCCTCGTATATGAATACCTAATTTGGAATTCTCATCGCCAGTCACGATGCCATCGGAAACGGAGATGAGTTTAACCTGATGATAGTCGAATTTGAGGACTAAGGTGAGCATTTGATGATTACTTCTTGAGAAACGAGAGGCCAATCTGTTTTTCAACCTGATTAGTGAGATGTATGAAAAATTATCCATTATCATTACTTCCAACAAAAGCTTTGACAATTGGGCTGAGATGATGGGCGACAGTGTCATGACCACGGCTTTATTGGACAGATTATTACATCACGCCAGAATTTTCAATCTGGATGGAGAATCCTACAGAATAAAAAATCAAAAAAAGGAGGTATGATCATTTCTAACTTCTTGAGAAATGGGAAATCTGTTTACCGGGAAGGTGGGAAAACTACTTACCAGACTACTGGGAAATTACCTTACCGAAGCACTGGGAAAAGTACTTGACATTTACAATAGTATATCAAATTTCATGCAGGAGTGACACCTTCACTTTGCAATATTATGACATTATCACTTTGCAACGACACATTCAATTCGGGGGGGAGGGAGGGGGGTTGACAAAAATGATTTTAATGGTATACTAAGGTATACTGATACATATATTTACATACATGCACGTGGGGAGAAAAAAATGTCTCTAGTGCGCACATCCTTTATCCCCTTATATCATCAACTTATCGAGAAACTGAGGCAGAAAATAGAAAGTAGAGAATGGCTTCCTTATTCTCTTATCCCCTCTGAAAGACAGTTATCCGAGAAATATCAGGTAAGTCGAGATACCTTAAGGAAGGCGCTCTCAAAACTAAAAGAAGAGGGGCTTCTATATCGAAAGCGAGGGAAAGGGACCTTTGTCGCTGGGCCCAGGCTAACCTTTCATAAATTTGATGCCATCGCCAAAGATTTACAAGAACAAGGATTAGATTCCTCCTTTCGGGTCTTGCAGAATGAGAAAACCATGTCTGATTATTATGTAAGAACTATTTTGCAGCTTGCGGAAGGAGAAATGGTTCATAAGGTAATGCGGTTATTGCTCGCCGACGGAAGACCTATAGCGCTGGCTGCAGACTATTTCGGAGAGAAGACGGTTCCCGGCTTAGACGAAGAAGAGCTGGAAAAAGTCGCTCTTTGGGATACTCTAGTTAGAAAATATAACATACACATCACCAGAGTAGAGGAAACGTTTGCCCCTGTGCTCGCAGACGAATTTGAGGCTAAACAACTGGATATTCCTTGTAACTCTCCTGTCTTTCTGGTGAGAAGAATTAATTACAGTGAGCGAATTCCTTTTGAATTCGGTGAAACGGTAGTGCGGGGAGACAAATGCTGTTATTCGGTTGAGCTTTCCTATGAAGGAATGGAAACTCGGTTGCCTCAGGGACATTTTACGCTTTATGTAAGGTCTTTGCAAGATAGATCCACCAGTAGCTAGAAAATATGCTCACATAAAGACGATTGACAATTCTCACTTTCGTTGTGTGATATGTGGATATGGGCACTGTGCTTCGCGAAAAACCTCAGAACTAGTTGAAGTTAAAGTAAGTTTTTAAGAATGAAATCATTAGAGAACGAACGATGAATCATGCAAATATAGGAGCTTTTTGCCCATGTGTTTTTCTTAATACTGGTAAAAAACTAAGAAACATATCTTCAGAAATTGAAAAAAGCCCTAGAAGGAAAGATAGAATACTGCAGTAAGGATGATGTTTGTCAAGTGATGTTGTCTTAACTTGCAGTTCTCTTCGTAGATGATCAGAAATTCGGAGGTCTATGTGTGGCGAAAATAGTAGTTTTAGGTTTGGACGGATTTAATCCTGAGTTTGTTAGACAGTGGTCCAATGAACTGCCTAACTTGATGAAGATGCAAAAGGAGGGAATATGGGGAAGTCTGGAAAGTATAGTTCCTGTTACTATTCCTCAGGCATGGATATGTGCTCAGTGTGGTCGGGGCCCTGGATCCCACGGTATCTGGGATTTTACCTATAGGAACGAGTTCTCTTATAGTGAGACAAAAGTGGTTAGTTCTGAGATTACAAGGAGAGTCGATCTATTACAAGCAATTCTTCCCAAGATGGGACAGAGAGTGGGGATAATTAGTGTACCGGTTACCTGGCCATCTCCAAAGATTCCGGCAGGTTACGCTATATCTGGTCTTATGACCCTAAGCCTGGATCGTGGCTTTACTTCTCCTGATAGCCTCAAAGATGAGGTCTATAAGTTGGTTGGGGATTATATTATAGATGTAACCGAGGCCGATATGGATTGCAGCAAAATAGATAAGAGTCATGTGCTCAAAAATATTTATGATATGGATTCACAGCGTTTCATATTAACAAAATATTTTATCAATGAAAAGAATTGTGACTATGTTATGACAGTTGTAATGGGAAGTAATTGTATACTAAATCTTTTATATCGTTGTTTTGATTCAAAGGGCAAGTATTACGATTCTGATCCTTGTTATAAAGATATTTTACATGATTACTATGTCTGGATTGATAAAAATGTAGGAGAACTTGGTAAGAGTTTACCTAGGGATGTGGTATTATTCATTCATAGTGGCTATAGCATTCAAAAACTTGATGGACGGATTAATCTTAATGAATGGTTAATCAAAGAGGGATATATGACTCTTCTTGAGTATCCGATGAAGCTGACTTCACTCAAAGATGTTAAAGTGGACTGGTCTAAGACAGAATGCTGGAGTACAGGTTACGGTGGTAAATTATATCTCAATATGAAGGGAAGAGAACCGAAAGGAATTGTTGACCCCAAGAGTTACGATGAGCTGTTGGATGAATTGGCTGCTAAGCTGAAAGATATCCCTGATAAACTTGGAAATCATTTGAACACTCAGATTTGGAAACGAGATGATATATATTTTGATTCGTACGCAAAATATGGTCCAGACTTGTTTGTGAACTTTAGTGAAGGTCAGTTAGGTACCAGTGAGTTGTTAGGCCATGGCCGGGAAAAGATATACTCATTTGATACAGCAAAAGACTCCGATGATGTAGCACGTGGTCTATCTGGGTACTTTGTTATAAGCGGACCGGATATACCAGCGGAGGGAGAGCTTAAAGAAGTATCATTACTTAATGTTGCTCCAACGGTTCTAGATATTCTTGATTTACCAATTCCTAAGAATATGGAGAAACCATCCGTTCTATCTATGGTAAAAAAGGGGGAGGCAACATATTCTAAAGAGTCTGAGAGAGCTGTTCGTTCTCGGCTTGAATCATTAGGCTATTGAGCGTTGATAGTAGGGGAAAATAGACAATTGTTTTTTTCTCCTTGAAGAAGCTTCCTGAGATGGAGGTAGAACGCCTCAATAGCAAATGCCAAAGTTATGCCTGGTCTTTGTGGCTCTTAGTATGAAGTGAGGGAAGGGTTTTAATCTGGAAGGATACCGCTCAGAGGCCTAAGAACGAGCGGCAAACGCTGTGAGAAATTGTATAGGCCAATCTAGCTTAGGATAAGAAAAAGTTACCCAGGAAGTGTTAAATGAGTCTTCTCTATTCTCAAGATTCTTTCGCAAAGCCGAAGTAATCTAATGTATTTATGAAAGGAGAAAATCTAATGGGTATTGCACGGACAACTTTGAAAGGTGTCACCCATTATGTTCCCTCAAGGGCATATAGCGGGTATACTTTATTTAGTCCTATGTTTGGTAAGGATGTATGGCTAGTTGATATGCAAGGTAGAATTGTACATCGCTGGAGGACAGAACCATATAAACCGAATTTTGCGCGGTTTCTTGCCAATGGTAATCTCCTTTATCAAGGTGTTAAATCGGGGGGTATAATGGGACCAGGGCTTGCCTACCTCTTTGGTGAGCATTATGAGCAAACCGAAGAAGACAGAGGTGTGTGTTTGATAGAGGTAGATTGGGATAATAACCTGGTATTGAAGTACGAAGAACCACAATTTAATCACGACTTTTATCGTATGAAAAACGGAAACACTATGCTTATCAAATATGTAGATGTGCCCGATGACATAAAAAATAAGGTCAAGGGTGGTATCCCAGGTACAGAGCAAAATGGGATTATGTGGGCTGACGCCCTTAACGAGGTCACCCCCGATGGTGAAGTAGTGTGGGAGTGGCTGGCATATGAGCACCTAGACCCGGAGATGGATGTTATTTGTCCTCTAGAGTATCGGGGTGAGTGGACTCACATGAATACGTGCAGTGTTCTACCAGATGGTAATATACTAGGCTCATTTCGTCAGACTAATACTATCTGTATTATTGATAAGGCTACCGGAAATATCATCTGGCGGTGGGGTCGTGACGAATTAGGCCACCAGCATGAGCCCACCATGTTGGACAATGGAAATATCCTAGTCTTTGATAATGGACCACACCGTTTCTTATCACAAGACTTAGATTATTATTCTAGAGTACTGGAGGTCAATCCAGCTACTAATAAAATTGAGTGGGAATACAAGGATGATCCTCCGTCCGAGTTTTATGCCTTTGGTATGGGAGGAGCTCAGCGATTACCAAATGAAAATACTCTTATATGTGAAACTCATGGAGGCCGCATTTTCGAGGTTACTCGTGATAGAGAGATAATTTGGGAATATGTTAGTCCTTTCTATGGTCCCTTTTTGACTTACGGTCAGGCTAACCTAATCTATCGAGCCTACCGCTATGGACATGAATATCAGGGATTAAAAGGAAAGAACTTAGATCCTAATAATTTTAGGTGGCTAAACGCAGTATATGGACCTGGCGCTAAGTAAATATTTTCAGTACCGCAAGGAGGAAATCCAATGGGAATCGCACGAACCAGTTTGAAAGGTGTTACCCATTATATTCAGTCAAATGCGTATAATGGGTATACTTTGTTTACTCCTTTAGGATCAACTGAGACAGTGTTAATTGATATGCAGGGGCGGGTTGTTCATCAATGGAAGATGCCCTATCCGCCAGGATTGTATGGAATACTTTTGGAGAACGGTAACTTCCTTTATGGCGGGCATGTAGAAAAAGGACTTTTACCCGACTTGAGAGGTGCTGGGGGAGAGTTGATAGAAGTAGATTGGGATGGCAACTTAGCTTGGAATTACAAAGACCCATACTTGCATCATAGTTTTTGTCGTTTGTCCAATGGAAATACCATGGTCCTCAGATGGGTGGAGGTACCCAAGGATATTTCCGCTAAAATCGAAGGTGGTATGGCAGGGACAGAAAAGGATAGAATTATGTGGGGTGATTCTTTCCGAGAGGTCAACCCGCGTGGCAAGGTGGTATGGGAATGGTTGGCATACGAGCACCTGGATCCAGAAATAGATACCATCTGTCCTCTGTGCCCTCGCAGTCAGTGGACTGAGGCTAATTCATTCGCGATCCTATCAAATGGGGACATATTGGCTAGCTTTGCCCGGCTCAACACTATATGCATCATCAGTAAGGCTACGGGTGATATCAAGTGGCGATGGGGTTCCGGAGGAGAACTAGGGCATCAAAATCATGCTACCGTCCTTGAAAATGGGAATATTCTTCTGTTCGATAACGGGACACATTGTATCCATTTTTCCCAAGGATACTCCCGCGTTCTGGAGATAGACCCGGCTACTAACAAAATGGTCTGGGAATACAAGGATGACCCCTGGATGGCTTTCTATAGTGCTTATATGTCTAGCTGTCAGCGACTACCCAATGAGAATACCTTGATATGTGAGGCAGCAACAGGACGAATCTTCGAGGTAACAAAAACAGGAAGGATTGTTTGGGAATTTGTTAATCCCTTTTCTTCCACGTTTGATCCGGTCTATGGGCATAACCATATTATCCCTAAAGCATACCGATACGGTCCAGAATATGGGGGTCTAAAAGCGAAGAATTTAGAGTACTCAGTTTACTTGATTGAAAGAGGAAGATTTGCCTAAGTACAGTGGATTTATGGCAGAAACAAGTGACAGTAAGGCCAACTGACTTATTCTCTTCTCAATTCAATCCAAGGAGGAGGTGAGATTGGAATGGGGGATGAGAGGAGCGTACCAATAACGAAAACAATGGACAAAGGAGCAGTAAGAGGAGGTTGCGATTTATGAAGTATGACCAGAAAGGTATCGTACCTTACCTGCTTCTACTTTATCCATAATAACCCATAGGAGGGAACAGCATGTGTAGAAAATTGTCAGTAGGAATTATGGTATTGTTGTTAAGTATTTTCGTTGTTCTGGGAACAACAGCGGCAGTAGCTCAGGCAGAGACTGTGATAGGAGAAGATGTTCTTCAAGCCGGACGACCTTATGAGGGAACCACTCTTAGGTTTATCAGCTTGAATTATCTTTACAGCAAAGCCATTCAGCAACTGACTCCCCATTTCGAGAAAGCTACGGGGATGAAAGTGGAAATCGAATTATATGGAACTGAGGATAATTTCATTAAGCAAGTAAGTGAACTGTCCATGGGTGGTTATGCTTATGATATAGTCCAAGTTCCTCCCTTTAACCAACCTCAGTATATGGCAGCTGGGTGGCTTAGTCCACTGGATGATTACCTTCAAGATTCCCGTTTTACTCCTTCAGCCTTTGACGCAGATGATTTTTTCAAAGTAGGAATGGAATTCGGAAGTCGTGAAGGGATACAGTACACTCTTCCTATATTCTCGGCCACTATACTCTATTACTACCGGACCGATGTGTTTGATAAATACGGCATAGCGGGTCCTGCGGAGACTTTTGAAGAGCTATTGGATATCAGCAAAAAGATCCAGTCTGATGAGATAGCTGCCATTGTACTCCGAGGGAAACCGAGTATCGAGCAGAACATGTGGCCTTTTGGGCTGATCGCCCGTGGATATAGCTCGTTTTTCAAGGATTATCCCGATGATCTTCACCCCAACCTCACCGATCCAAACTTCCTAAAGGCGGCCAATCTCTGGAAGGAACTATTTCAGTATGGCCCGCCCGGGATCAACACCTTTTCGCATGAAGAGGTTATCTTGTATGCCCAGAAAGGTCTTGCTGCTCAGTGGATAGATGGGCATCCTCTTGCTGGTCTGTTCTTGGATCCCGAAAGATCAAGCGTGGTAGGTAAGGTCGCGGTAGCAAAGACACCCCGGGGCCCAAAGGGATGGTTTCCCGCCTTTTCAGAACATGGAATTGGTATAGCCAGAGGTTCTCTGCAGAAAGATGCCGCATGGGAGTTCATCAAGTGGGCTAGTAGTAAAGAGGTGCTTTTAGAGGCTAGCCAAATAAGTCAGTACTTGGCGGTAACCAGGAGGTCGGTATTTGCAGACCCCAGATTCAGAGAAAAATACTCCTATTTTGGAGGAACCTTTTTGGATATATCTAACGAAACTCTGCAGGCCAGAAGCCTGTATTTTCCTCCAATTCCGGAATGGCCCACAGTAGGGCATGTCATTGCCAGAGCTCTGTCTGAGGTGACTTCAGGTATTAAGAGCGCACAAGACGCCTTTAGTGGAGCTAACTCCACCGTAGATAGGATTATGAAAAGCGCTGGATACTACAAATAATCTCCGTTCCCGGCAGATAAATACCAAAGGTGGTCTCAGACGTGTGATTCTCTGAGACCACCTTTGTCGAGGTTTATCCGTGGCTTTACGTAAAGAGGAAAAAAGGGCTAATGCATTATTTTCGGTGCCTATGATTATAGTAATTGGAGCACTGACCATAATTCCACTCACATATATGGTTTATATTTCAACGACTTCCTGGAATCTAGCAAGACCCTGGGGGACTACTTTTGTAGGATGGGACAACTATTCATATCTGTTGAAAGACCCTGATTTAATCCAGGTAATTCTGGTTACCCTGTATTTTGTGATTTTCTGCGTGGCCGGACAGATGGCTTTGGGACTCGGTATTGCAATTCTCCTTCATGCTAACGTAAAAACAATCTCGAAAACTCGTTCTCTTTTCATATTCCCTATGGTTTTGGCTCCGATTATTGTGGGGCTGGTCTGGAAAATATTTCTAAATCCACAGTTAGGAGGTCTTGCGGCCTGGTTAAACCTTTTAGGTCTACCTACCGTATCTTTGCTGGGTAGTGCTCGGGGAGCTGTGACGGCCATCATCATCGCCTCCATTTGGGAGTGGTTTCCTTTCGTGATGCTCATATTGCTCGGAGCCTTGGAATCTTTTCCTGAAGAGCCTTTTGAGGCAGCACACGTGGACGGTGCCAGTAGTACTCAGATATTTTGGCACATTACCTTACCTTTACTCAAGCCGGCTTTGCTTTTAGCTCTCTCCTTCCGAGTTATTGAAAGTATGAAGATATTCCCTCTGATTTTCATGATGACCGGTGGAGGTCCAGGCAAGTCAACCAGTAGTATAGACTACTATGCTTATTTAAACGGGTTTGTGTATTTAGATATTGGCTACTCTTCGGCCCTGATGGTAATAATGCTCATTCTAACTTCCGTGCTTTGTTTCTCATTGTTCAGATCCTTGTTTGTCAGTCGTTAAGAAAAGAGTTGCTTCCCTGAGGAGATGTACCATGGAATATAAGAGTGTCGCATATATTAAAAAAGCAGTACTCATAATGATTACGATTGGAGGATTATTCGCTATACTTATTCCTCTCATTTGGCTTTTTTTGATTTCTATTAAATCTCCCTTGGAGGCGTTTAGGCCTGAGTCCTTCTGGGTGTTCACTCCTACCTTTAGAAATTACTTCGATGCAATTTCTAATCCCTCAATTCGGAGATACTTTGTTAATAGTTTTGTAGTGGCAAGTCTGTCTCTTGCTATTTCCATGATTATCGGAGTTCCTGCCGCCTTTGCATTCTCGAAGTTAAAGAGCAGGTTTAAGAATTTCCTTCTCGTGTACATTGTACTTGCACGCATGATACCTCCTATGATCTTTATTATTCCCTATTTCATATTGTATCAGAGATTGAATCTAATAAACACAAGAATAGGGCTCGCCGTTGTCTACACCAACTTTAATGTGGCTTTGGTTGTATGGTCTATGTGGACATTTTTCAATGAAGTACCCCAAGATCTATTAGAAGTTGCCCGTATTGACGGAGCTTCCATTTATCAAATTTTCTACAAGATCTTTCTCCCTTTGTCTGCTCCAGGATTGACGACAACTGCTATTATCTGTTTTCTAATGTCCTGGAACGAATTTCTATTCGCTCTCATCCTAACCCGGGGCGCTACCAAAACCATACCCGTGGGGATAATAGATTTGATTTCTTATGAAGGCGTAAACTGGGGATTGGTCAGTTCCGGAGCAATACTCATGCTTTTGCCCATGCTTCTCTTTGCCCACCTCTCACGGAAATATATTGTTAAAGGACTTCTGGGCGGTGCACTAAAAGGTTAAGGGGTTAAATGGATAACTACATGAAGGAGAGGAACATGTACACGTGGTCAGAGGGGGTAGGAAGTCACTATCGATTTCACGAGATGGCCTCTGAAGAACTCACATTTCTTGAGAAATGTGAGGCGGCCACGCAAACTCGATAAATAAGATATCAACTACCTTTTTTGCAGATCTGGACTTCAAATACCTGTTCTTAATTACACTTGTCAAGGAGGACTACAATGACTTCCAAAGAACGGATCTTGGGTGCTATCAAGGGCCAAGAGATTGACCGAGTTCCCATCTATGCTCCATTTCTAACTGCTCGGGTGATCAATCCTGCTCATGTTCCAGTAGTACCGCCAATAAGCAATTTACTGCAGGACGGGATAAGTGCTTTAGATGATTGGCTGACAAAAGATCCTAATTACTTGCAAATTACCAAATTAGTTAATGAAAAATGTGAAAAAGTCTGGTCTTACTACTTTCGAGAACTTGACAGATGGTTTTTATTAACACCTAGAGAATTTATAAAAGTGGCTAAAGTGGAAGAAGAAAATGATTCTATTTTGATAAAGTATCAAGTTCGAACCCCCAAAGGCAATTTAGAATATATTTGTGAGAAGCGTAAAGATATTTCTACAGTTTGGGATAGAAAGTATATAATTAAAGATAAAAAAGATGTGGAAAGGATCCTTTCTGTTCCTTATACTCTTCAAAAATCTGATATTGAAGATTTTTTCAAATACAGAAGAGAGATAGAGGAGAAAGGCGGCTTGATGTACATATTTGTAAGTATTCCCATGGTGTGTGTATCTCAACTTTTCCCCTTTGAGCAGTTTTTGACCTGGTGTGCAACTGAGAGATCTACCCTAGTGAGACTCATCGAAACTGCTTTCGAGAGAATATTCGAACAGCTTGAATATCTTCTCCAAAATGGAGTGGGCCCCATATTTCACTTTGGAGGCTCAGAGCAAGCAACCCCACCTATGATGTCTCCCGAACTCTACGATGAGTTTGTGCTAAAATATGATAGTAGATTTTTCGATTTGGTCCATCGTTACGGCAGTTATGTAGCCGTACACTGTCATGGGCGAGTGGGAAGTATTCTAGACAAGTTGATTGATATGGGAGTCGACCTTCTTGATCCTGTAGAAGCCCCTCCTGGTGGAGACATTGAAATTGGAGAGGCAAAAAGGAAGGTTAAAGGTAGAATAACTTTAGTGGGTAATATTCAAATCAGCGATATGGAGAACTGTACTCCTGAGGAAATTGATGAGAAGGTAAAAGAGGCTATATTCTCTGGTGGAAAAGAGAAATTCATATTAGGTACTACCGAAGGCCCTCTATCATCTGTCTCGGATAGAATGAAAGAAAACTACATACGGTTTGTTGAAGCGGGAATCAAATATGGGAGGTTCAATTGATTAGGGAGATTATTTCATAAATTTTATTCTTATTCACCGTTTAATATAACGTTTGATAAGGCAATGGTTTTTTAGTCTTTTTGTACAATCGTGGAGTTTAAGTGAGGAGTAATAAATTGAACAAATTAATGAGGGAGACATTTTAAGGGGATAGGGAGAGGTAAAATATGAAATGATGCCTATCCCTAAAACAAAATTAGAAGAGGTATTAGTTGCTGTTAAAGCAGCAGGAATCCGTGGTTCAGGTCTTTAGATATAAGAGAATGTAGTGCTTGTCATGACGGGTAAACTTAAAGGTCTGCGCTACATCTTTGTTAGGTAAAGGAGGCCCATTTTTTTGTTTATTGAAATTTATTTTTAATAGGAGACAGAGATGTTTAGTCCCAAAGCTAAGAAAAATTTTATGTTAGCAGTGGTAGGATACAAGCCTCAAGATTATCGTTTGGAAGAAGTTCCCATACCCAAAGTCGGACCTGAAGAGGTGGTAATCAAAGTAAAACAAGTGGGCATATGCGCCAGCGACTTAAAATGTTACCAGGGAGCCGATAGATTCTGGAAAGGACCTCCTGCTCCTTATGTCAAGCCTCCCTTTATTCCGGGACATGAATTTATCGGGGAAGTAGTAAAACTTGGTCCTGGAGCATCTGAGAAATATAATCTTAAAATTGGAGATAAAGCGATCTCTGAACAGATTTTACCTTGCTGGAATTGTAGGTTTTGTCTCAGTGGGAAATATTGGATGTGCGAGACTAACAATGTATATGGGTTTCATGGAGGAATAGATGATGGAGGGATGGCTGAATATATGAAATTCCCTCAGGGAACTATCAATTATAAGGTACCAAGAGATTTACCCGATGATGTAGCGGTAATGATTGAGCCTTTATCCTGTGCTATTCATGCAGTACAAAGGGCAAACATTGAGTTGGGAGATATAGTGGTTATTGCTGGTGCTGGAGCAATTGGTCTTTGTATGTTGCAGGTAGCTAAACTAAAAAATCCAGGAAAGTTGATAATGTTGGATACGAAAGAAAAACGACTTAAGATTGCTCAAGAATTAGGAGCAGATATAGTTATTAATGTAGCTGAAGAAGATGCTGTAGCTAGAGTAAAGGATTCAAGTGATGGTTATGGATGCGATATTTACATAGAAGCTAGTGGTTATCCTCAAGCGGTAGAGCAGGGTTTGGAAATGATAAGAAAACTTGGCACCTATGTAGAATTTGGAGTATTTGGTCATGAGGCTAAAGTGGACTGGAGCATCATTGGCGATCAAAAAGAGTTAAACATTCGGGGCTCACATTTAGGTCCTTATTGCTATCCTTTGGCTATTGAGTATCTGAGAAAAAGATTAGTAAAAGTAGATATGATAGTAACTCATACTTTTCCTTTAAGAGAGTATAAAAAAGCCATAAAGATAGCTTCTGGGGGTCACGATTCTATTAGGGTAACGTTAGCTCCTAATGAGAATACATGATTGATATTGGTGTGAATATAAAGTAACTTGATAGAAGATTCTCAAAAATTTGTTTATCTGAGTGTTACTTGAGTTTATTGCAACTTCTTCCTTATTTTCTAAAAAAATATGAGTATTTATTAGCTGAAGGGAAGGAATATTAGATGAAAAATGTTATCTTGTTAACGGTGGATACATTAAGAAAAGATACCTTAGGGTGTTATGGTAATGAAGATAAATTAACTCCATTTATTGATTCTTTGCAGGATAAATGCATCAGATTTACAAAGGCCCAATCCATTGGACCATATACCCAGGCATCATTTCCGGGGATACTCACCTCTTCTTATTATCTTGAATATGGGAGAGGAAAGAAGCTTTCACCAAAAAGGACTTTGATTTCTGAGGTTCTTCAAAAAACTAAAATTACAACAGCCGCGTTTCATTCAAATCCATATCTGTGTGATTTTTTTGGCTGGAATAGAGGTTGGGACATCTTTTATGATTCTATGGAGGCAGATGTTACTCCAGAGGTTCCTTATGTAAAGGGTGATGGGATTAACAAAGAGGTGAGTGAGTGGTTATCCTCGCGTGTTAAAGAGAAAGAATACAAACCGTTTTTCCTATGGCTGCATTATATGGATGTCCATGAGCCTTATATTCCTGAAAAGAAATATGTTGACATGGTAGATCCTTCTGTCAATCTCACTCAAGACGAGATGTTCACTCTATTTAAGAATGTATTGTTGAAGAGAGATGCTTCGGATAAGGGAACGGTAAAGCTTCTAAAGAAGCTCTATGACGCTCATGTTCGGGAGGTCGATGATTACATCAAGGATTTCTTTGGCATATTGGAGAGATTTAACCTTTTAAAGAACTCGCTAGTTATTATGACCTCAGATCACGGTGATGAATTTAATGAACACGGTGGTCTTTCTCATGATGGTAAGATGTATTCAGAGCTTATAGATATACCTTTCCTTATTTATGATTATGACACGGCTAAGGCTGAGGTTTGCCATGCCTTAGTTAGTAATATTGATATACCCCCCACTATAGTTCATCTATTTGCCCTTGAGCCAGTAAATGATTTTGAAGGTCATTCCCTTCTTCCCCTTGAAGATTATCCCAAGAAGGGATGCTTTGGAGAATCTATTAGTAAGATAGGTCACAAAGAAAAGGAAACAGATAAACCGATCTATTTTTATCAAGAAGATGAGCAAAAAATAATTTACCGACAAGATAGCAATATCTGGGAAATGTATGGTCTTAAAGAAGATCCTAAAGAGCTAAACAACATAATTGGCACATCAGTTATGGCAAGGGAGATGAAGGAGAAATTAAGGCCCCGAATTAAGAAGATGGGCTAAATTGTAAGAAATACGACCGAAGAACATATTATACGAGGAGGATTAAAGATGAGCGAAGAGGTAAAGAAAAGATGTGCAGAATTAATTGAGAAATCAAAAGGGGTAGTGCGCGAAACATTTGAAAAATTCAAACCCTCTAAGATGGCTAT
>NJBP01000061.1 GCA_005223085.1 Candidatus Aerophobetes bacterium Ae_b3b
AGAGAAAGAAATCCCTTTAGTTTAGCTAATGGATTATCACTAACGTTATTCTTTCTCCGGGTAGGAGGAGAGAAAAGCGGTCTCCCTTGCATCATAGCCCAGGAGGCCCTTACAAACTTGTTAGCGCAGACGACCTTAGCGAGTCTTTCATCTTTACCTTCTTCTACCAAATGGTCAAAGAACTCCCTAAAATAAGGATTATGCGGCCGCAGCGAATGAGGATTTATCCCAACGTGCTGTCTTTTTTTGTAAGCTTTAGGTTTGCTCTTTACCATAATGCTACCTCCTCATTCTAGTTGACTGGTGGTTACGTGATAGCCGGTAAAGAGCAACTGAACAAGATCAAAGAGTGATCTAACTATCCTAACTCATTACTCTTTCTACCATACCAGGGAACCAGAGTTCGAATAGCTATTCTGTGTCACTAAGGCGACTTAGAGAAGATTGATCTCCGAAGACCAAAGCTTAGGAGCTTGACAACTTATAGAGAAGAACTTTTTTCCACAATACCACAGACCACATAGAGATTCCAGTCTATGGTTCTACAGTGTGATTAGAACCACTCCTATCTCCTAAAAACACTGAGAGACAATTGCAAAACCATAACTGTCTGTTTTCGCCGATCTGACCGGAGTCTTCTGATAAGGATCTCTGAGAATACAGAAAGAGGTGAGACTGAGCTCGTTAGAGAGGATGTGGGGGAATACTTAGCGGAATACCCATGAAAAAGCAAGATGACTGGTTGGCGCAATCTTTTTCGTTGTTGTACTTGGTAAGATATTTCTTTAGATTTGGGATGGCGACTCTTATACCAAATCTCTTTGTTCGCTACATGAGATCCTCCGAGAACGATATGCCGGTCCATCTCCCGGGGTGATTGACAAAAATATAAACCAAGGTAATAAGTATACGGGTAGTGCCAATACGTTGCCAAAGATAAGCCTAAAGGGCTGATGATAATTTGACAACGAGATGATTACGATGAAACAATCCAGGTCTGGTTCTAGAGGGAATCCTGTGTGCAGACGATATTTTTTGTTTTCGGCGTTAGTAACGGTGGGAGTAGCTGCCCTGTTGTTGGTATCTTTGGCAGTCGCCAATGGCCAAGATCTCGAGCTACGCGAGGCCGTACAGAAATTCATTTTGGACAATGGTCTTAGAATCCTGATGGTCAAGCGTGAGTGTTCACCGACAGTCTCCTTCCGAGTGTTGTTCAAGACCGGGGGCGTTGACGAGCCCCGCGGGAAGGCAGGACTCGCCCATGTCCTTGAACACATGATGTTCAAAGGGACAACCACCATAGGTACCAAAGATTATGAAAAGGAGCGCATTCTCCTGGAAAAAGTGGACGAGTTGGCTGAGAGGCTTCTGAGAGTCCAGGACACCGAGAGAGGTTCCCAGGAGATCGAGCTACTGAGACAGGCATTGCAAGCTGCTCAGGCTGAGGCAGAAATGTATATACAGGCGGGGGAACTCAATAGAATATATGATGAGAATGGTGCAGTCGGTTTCAACGCAGCAACTTGGCAAGATGGAACTATGTATATGGTCTCACTCCCCTCAAACCGACTGGAGCTATGGGCTCGGCTGACCACCGACTCCATTGCCAATCCAGTTTTCCGTCAGTTCTACCGAGAGCGGGATGTCGTAGTTGAGGAGCGCCGTCAGCGTACCGAGACCGATCCCACCGGACTCCTGACAGAACAGTTTCTCGCTGCAGCGTTCATAGCCCACCCCTATGGGAGACCGACAGTCGGCTGGCTATCCGATTTGGAACGGATGGTCCGGAGTGACCTTAGACAATTTTATGGACGCTATTACATCCCCAGCAACGCAGTCATTGCCGTGATGGGTGGTATTCAACCAGAGCAAGATATCGAGATCATTCGCAGGTACTTCTCGGTCATCCCTCCGGGAAAGCCCCCACCCCAGGTAGTGACCCGGGAGCCCCAACAGCAGGGGGAACGTCGGGTGGTAGTTAAATTCGATGCTGGGCCGGAAGTATTTGTTGGCTACCATAAGCCTACCTATCCCGACCGGGCAGCGTATGTGTTTGATGTGATCGATATTCTTTTGACTGGTGGCAGGACTTCTCGTTTGTTCAAACGAATGGTGATCCAAGAACGGCTGGCGTTATCGGTGAAGACCGGATCCAGTCTCCCTGGAAACCGGTATGATAATCTCTTCTTCTTCCATGGGGTTCCCCAGGTCCCTCATACCAGCCAGGATCTGGAAAGGATCTTGTATGAGGAAATTGAACGGCTGAAAACTGAAGCGGTTACTGCGCGGGAGCTCCAGAAGGTAAAGAATCAAGTGCGGGTAGATTTTATCTACACTCTTCAGTCGAACGAGGGCCTAGCTTCTCAGCTCGTGTACTACGAGGCCTTCTTCGGTGGCTGGGAGAGAATGCTCGAGTATCCCGGTATGATTGAGTCGATTACCCCTGAGGAGATTATGGAAGTTGCTCAAACCTATCTGATCGAGGACAATCGGACCGTGGCCACGCTAGTAAAAAAGGCGCAGGAGACAGAAATGATCAGAGGAGAGTAGACCATGGTGGAAAGAGACAAGCAAGAGCATGGCAGGATTGGGTATTCACTTTTCGTAGCGTCCCTAGTCGTCATTATTATCTCAGCAGCATTTTTCGTGGAGGGGGCAGCCCGTCCAGCCGAACTCGATCCCACCGCCGAGCTTCCCCATCCGTCTGAACTCATCTTCGAACCTCTTGAGTTTACTCCCCCAGAGCCGGAGCGGATGGAACTCGACAACGGAATAGTTCTCTATCTACTCGAGGATCATGAACTGCCGATTGTTAAGGCACAGACGTTCATTCGAGCGGGCTCGGACTATGACCCGCCCGATAAGGTGGGACTAGCCTCATTGACGGCTGAGGTGATGAGGACGGGTGGTACCAAGGGTATGACCGGAGATGAGGTAGATGAGCGTCTGGAGTTCCTCGCTGCTTCAGCGTCGGCCTCCGGGTTCTCCACCTTGAGTGAACACCTGGATGAGGTGATCGCACTATTTGCCGACATTCTGATGTATCCGATTTTCGAGGAGGCGAGGCTGGAGGTGGCCAAGCACCGCACCCTGGAGTTGATCCGGCGCGAATATGATCGACCCACCCAGGTCGCAATTCGTGAGTTCAGCAAAAAGGTAGCCCAAGGACATCCCTTGAGCTGGTTTCCCACCGGGGAAACCATCCGAAACATCACCCGGGAGCACCTTATCAACTTCCATCAAAGATTCTACCATCCGGGTAACCTGATTCTCGCTGTTGCAGGGGATTTTGAAAGAGGTGAGTTGATCGAAAAGATTGAAACCGCCTTTGCCAAGTGGGAACCAGTGGAGATCGATTTTCCCCAGATTCCCGCCCTGCCACCAGAATCGGAACGGACCATCTACTATGCAGCTAAAGAGATTGGTCAGAGTACCATCATCATGGGTCATCCGGCCCTGCGGCAGAAAGACCCGGAATTCCTTCCCTTCAATTTGATGAACCGGATTCTAGGAGGTAGCGCTACCGGGGATGACCGGCTGTTCCGGGAGATCCGAGAAAGACAGGGACTAGCCTATGCGGTTGGTAGCTTTGTCTCGGGAGGGCAGCGCTATCGCGGGATCTTTGGAGCGTACGCAATTGTGCGAGCCGATGCCACTGGAAGAGCTATCCAGCTTCTCCTGGAAGAGCTCGAGCGTATTCGGACTGAGGCAGTAAGCCGACAGGAGTTGAAGAAGACCCAGAACGCGATCATTAACCAGTTTGTGTTCCAATACACCTCAGCGCTGGAAATCGCAGCTCGAGCGGCCTCCCTTGAGTTTTATGACCTCCCTGGGGACTATTATAAGACTTACCTGGAGCGAATCGAAGAAATAATTCCGGAGGAGATCTTGCAGGTTGCTCGAGAGCACCTGCGCCCGGATGAGATGAAGATCATGGTGGTGGGCTCGAAGGAGTTATTCGATCGAGATTTGGAAACCTTTGGAGAAGTAGTTACCATCGATCTGAAGTAAGAAAGACAAAAATTATGATGGCAAGATAGTATACCATTCAGAGCACATAATCCAAAAATGAGCTAATTTTTCGAAGCTCCCTGGTCGTGATCCAATACAGAGGGTTGAATAAAATGAGAGGTAAGATTCACCCCATCCGGAAAACAGGGGTTGTTATTGCGTTATGTGTGTCCATCTGGTGGGTCACCGCCCCCATTCCTCCAGCGATGAGTTCCCCCTCCGCGGTCACTAATTCAGGCGTCATTGAGGAGACTTTTGTTCCTGGGGGAGCTAACGTGCGCGTCGAGGTGTGGATCGATAACCTCAACATTCCATGGTCTCTCGTATTTCTCCCTGACGGAAGAGCCCTGCTCAGCGAAAGGTCTGGACGAATAAGACTTATTAAAGATGGAGTACTCCAGGAAAAACCCTATGCTGAACCGGGAGCCGTCCACTATGGTGAAGGAGGCCTAATGGGTCTTGCCCACCATCCGGAGTTTCCCAGACAGCCATATATTTATGCGATGCACACCTACAGAAAAAAGGAGGAACTCTACAACAGGGTCATCAGGCTGCGGGATTTGGGAGATCAAGGAGTTCTTGATCGGGTAATAGTAGACGAGATTCCGGGAGGGCAAAATCACAACGGCGGAAGAATTGCTTTTGGACCCGACGGTATGCTCTACGTTACAACAGGTGAGACATTCAATGCTGAGTTGGCACAGAATCTTCATTCACTTGGCGGGAAGATTTTGCGTGTTACGCCCGAGGGAGCAATTCCGAGGGATAATCCATTTCCAGATTCTCCCATATACTCATATGGGCACAGAAATCCGCAGGGACTGGCCTGGCATCCTGAAACGAAGGATCTTTTCGCTTCCGAGCATGGCCCTTCGGGAGAATTTTTCAAGTTTGCTCACGATGAGATCAATGTGATTATCAAAGGGGGAAATTATGGGTGGCCAGAGGTTATCGGGAGAGGCGGTAAGAAACCCTATATCGACCCACTGGTGCTGTGGAAGAAAACCACGCCCCCTTCAGGAATCGCCTTCTACAGAGAAGATCTCTTTGTGGCAACCTTGAGAAGCAACGCGCTCATCAGGATTAGACTAAAAAGAACGGGAAACCATTCCTATACGGTTGAGGGAATAGAGAGGTGGTTTGCAGAGGATTATTCCAGGGGAAAATTTGGACGGATACGAGATGTGGTGGTTGGCCCTGAGGGATTTCTTTATTTTCTGACCAGCAACAGGGATGGCAGGGGTAGACCACGATCCAATGATGATAAGGTGTATCGGATTGTGCCGCAAAACTGACCGCGAGCTTACAACATGCTCCCATTCTCATAGGGACCATAAAAATACGTTAGTTGACTAGGCCCCATCAATTAGTATGCAACTATTACAAAAATAGGAAGCACGGGGGTGTTTATTTGAGCGAAGGAAAGAAGAAAGAGTGGAACAGAAGTGGGATACCCCGGGCAAAGATTGGTGAAATGATATGAAAGGGTGAAAGTTAGCTACAGTTTCTGTTTTCTGCGCAGGTGAATTTTCGGAATACATCGAAAAAAGCTAAGTTCTCATCTTTTTGAATTTTTACTCCTGCCTTTCTGATATTGCTTTTTGTATCCCGATTAATATTGAATCCGAAAAACGCTCTCGTAAATGGATTATGGATATGTTCCAAAAGAGCAATGAGTTTATTTTTACTTAAAACATGCTCTATGAGTAGTATTCTTCCATCGTATTTTAGAACCCTTTTCATTTCTTTCACTGTTTCTACCGGGTCAGGAACTGAGCACAACAGGAAAGTCGCCACGATGTGATCAAACTGATTATCAGGAAAATCCAGGTTCTGTGCGTCCATAAGATAAAATCTTACCTCCAAACCGAGGTCTTTTGCTCGAATCTTTGCTCTTTCTAACATGTTTGGACTTATATCGATTGCAGTAACTTTTGCCTTCTTATTATAATAGGGAAAGTTCTTTCCAGTACCAACTCCGATCTCTAGAATTTTACCAGAAAGGCTGCCTAGCATTCCTCTTCGGAACTTTCTAAATAGTCGTTTCTCTACCTCGTTTTCAAAGAAGTCATAATAGTTTGCAATACGATCGTATTTTCTTCGCACGTTTGCTGTGTTTTTCGATTTAGACATGTGATCTCCCCCTTGGTTATTCTTAATTCTTCTCTTTACCGACACAAATCATCACGCACTGGTACAGGTTCTGGGTTATGTAGCTCTTTTTTCTTCTGACAGCAGATCAATCACCAAGGCGCCGGTCCACGAGAAATTATCTGCACCCAGATCTTTTCCTGACAAAGGACTTGGCACTTTTCTGGTCCTCGGCGTTCCTATATATGCCACATTGCAATTGCGTGCACCGGAGGCTGGGTTATTGCTGAGGTTTTTATCCGGGGAGCATAGCGAGAAAGCTCGGTTTACCAGAATTCAGGTCCAAGAAAATACTCACCCCTGTACCGAAAGATGATATGGGGGAGCATCCCGTTGGCCCATTGTCCCTCAAACAGACACAAAAGCTCCCTTTGAGCTCTTTCCTGATGGCGCTCCCATTCACGATCATTTCTCCCAGAACTCACCCTTCCTGAGAATATCGAGAATCTGTGGTATTAGTGCGTATTGAGAGATAGCTCGTCAAGCCTACCACTGAGGAAATCTAATTCGGGCGATCCTGCCTTTCTATACCTTCTCAAACTCAGCTTAAGCCGGACTAAGTCTTCAACATCGTCTACATCAAAGCGCTCCTCTAAAAGACTGTAGGTCAGTCCTAGACGCTTTACCGCCCCTAAAGTCTGATTCAACACTTTATCTGTTCCCCAGTTTATGTTCTGAAAAATCTTTCCCTCAAAGTGAGAGAGCCCCAGAAGATAATATCCTCCATCCAACGATGGCCCAATCACACACTGGCGGTTCTCTAACTTCTTAAATGCCGTAAGGACAACTTCCTTATCAAGGAGGGGAATGTCCGTTCCCACAATCACAATTTCACGGGCACCTTTTGCGAAAGCAAACCGGAAAGCGTTGGACATCCGCTGCCCTAAGTTATCTCCTCTCTGGGGAAATAGCTTTGAGCGGCCACCCAGCCAGCTTGAAAGCTTCTCTCTTTTATCAGCGGGAGTATAAAATATGAATCTCTCAGAACTCATGTCGCTGGTTTTCTTTAGGAGCAGTTCGACAAACGTCCGATAGAGAAAGGCTGCTTTATCTTTGCCAATACTTTGCGCTAATCTTGTTTTGACACATCCGGGCTCTGGGTACTTCACAAATATAATCAAAATACGTTCTAAAGGCACGCTTTTTCCTCACTGGCTGGCATTTGTTTACCCTCTTCCTAGATCTTCTTTACCAACTTCAAAAGAGACTTTACCCACCGATTATTCAGTTTCTCCAGGAGCGCTTTGGTAGCAGTTGTCTTAACTACCTCAGAGAGTGTCGGATAGATGAAGACCACCTCAGAAATCTTAGAAAGAGGTATCTTCAGTGATTTGGCGATAAGGAAACCCTGAATAGTCTCGGACGCCCCAGTACCCACAACGTGAGCCCCCAGAATAAGACCTTTTTTATTGACAATTACTTTCACCAGTCCCTCTTTTGCTACGTCGGTAATTGCACGGTCACATTCTGAAAAGCTGGTTCTATAGATCCGTATGTTCTTATGTTTCCTGCGGGCCTCCTCTTCAGTTGATCCCAGATGAGCCAACTCTGGTTCCGTAAATAGTGCCCACCCCGCATTATCGTAGTTGGCCTTCTGCCAGAGGGGTCTGGAGAATAGTGCATTCCTCACACAGATTTGCGCCTGATAGGCTGCCATGTGACTGAAGAGGTACGGCCCTACAACATCACCACAGGCAAAGATATTCCTGTTCGTTGTCTCGAGGTGGGCACCGACAGTGATACCTTCTGGTGTAGACGCTACCCCGCACCTTTCCAACCCAAGCCCTTCTGTGTTAGGTGCTCTCCCTACAGCAACTAGCACCCGCTCACCTGAAATCTGCTGGACATTCTTGTTTTTGTCCTCCAAAGTAGCATAAACGATCCCATCGCTCTGGGTGAATTTTACTGCTTTTCTGCCAGTCAAAATTTCGATTCCTTCACTCTTAAATTTTCGCTCCAGAATCTCAGCCATCTCCCGGTCTTCTCTAAAAAGAATCGTTTCCATCATCTCTACCAGGAAAATTCTCACCCCCAACCTCTGAAGCGCCTGAGCCAACTCGACGCCAACGGGGCCCCCTCCCAAAATAATCATATCCTCAGGCAGTGTCTCCAAATCAAAAACGTTCTCATTGGTTAAATAATCGATCTTCCCCAATCCTTCAATGGCCGGAGTAACCGGATGTGAGCCAGTGGAGATGACGCATTTCTTAAATCGGATGGCTTCGTCTCTTACCCGTATAGTTTCCTCATCCACAAAGTGTGGACTGCCAAAAACTACAGTAGTTCCTTTCTCCTCGATAACTTCGGCAGTCTCGTGAGCGGAAACCTCGTGCATGATGCGGCGTACATGCGCCATTACGTTATGGCTGCTTACCACAAAGTCACCCTGGATTCCCAAGCCAAATTCTGCGGTTCGCCCCACAAGGTGTACTACTGAAGCGGACTTTAGTAGTGCCTTGGAAGGAACACAGCCAGACCAGGTGCAATCACCTCCCAATCTCCTCTTTTCTACAATGCAGGTTTTCGCACCCAGGAGTGTCGCGGCGGTTGCCGCAAATAGGCCCCCTGCACCCCCTCCAATAACCACCATATCAAAATCACGCCTTTTCACAGCATCTCTCCCTGGCTAACAAGCGCTTTTTTTCTTTTTCGCGATGCCATCGTACTTTACTGCCAACCGAGATGGAGATACACCTAGCAAATAGCTCAGCATATACCACACATCACGGGAGCACTGCCTGAGAATTCCGTTTTCCACGAATCTTCGGGCTGATGTTACTGCCGTCCCGGGAAATAGATAGATGTGTGTCCTCTTTCGCGCTTTTTGCAACAGCCGCACATCCTCATACAAGGGCCAGTTAGGAAAACCGCCTATGGCGTGGAAAAAAGATGTGCGTATCACAATACCCTGATCGCCAAAGCGGGTTAATACTGAATTAAGTCGATTGCACATGGCATAGAAATTAAGCACTGGATGTTTGACATCAAGCGCTAATCGAAAAACACCAACATTTACCTTATCATCCTGAAAAAACGGCCGAAGCTGTACAAAAGCACAGGGCGGCAGTTTGGTATCAGCGTGAAGAAAAAGAAGAACATCACCCGAGGCACGGGCCGCCCCGGCATTACACTGATATCCTCGTCCCCGTTCAGAGCGGGCCACAATAGCTCCCAGTTTCTCCGCCACATGAACTGTCTTGTCGTCACTTTTTCCATCAGCAACAATTATCTCAACATCCGGGTCAAGTTGACGCAGGTGTCTAATGCAGGTACCTATGAGCTTCTCTTCGTTTAGCGTTGGAACAATAACCGAAAAAGTGATCAAAAACTCCCTCCTCTGCAGTCATGTGTACGATCGACCCTGCTAATGAATTCCGCAAAGTGTGAATAGGTCATATTATTTTGAAGATCCATGGGATAGTAGTACACTTGTTTCAAGAATTGTGATAAGCTTTTCTGGTTCACTTGCGCTATGAACTTTTCAGGATTTAGTAGTTCTGTAAATTTATCTTTGGTAATGAGACGCCTGGCAACACAAACTATGGGGATCTTATCGTTAATAATTTCTTTTACATATAGATTGTAAAGCGCTGGTATCAATTTTCTCTTGGTCAGGTCTCCAGTAGCGCCAAATATTATGATGATAGCACCATAACCGATTTTTCTACTCACATCTCTCCTCTTGCCAGTATCTTTCCTGTTTTGATTTTGTAATATGTGTGTATGTAATGGTAAATTAAGTAATGAGGAACTCTCCCCTATCATAAAATAATTGGAACTTCAGAACGCAACTATGATCTTTCACCCTATTGGTGACGAAGAAACAAGATGGGAGACCCTGAAATACTAGAAGAAATCAGCCTAGAAGCGACCGGGACGTTAAAATTCAATTAAACCAAGAAGTAAGAGAGGGCATTGAGAAAAGATATAACGAATATTGCTTTTCTTTTCCAGAAATAGTCTCAACATCAAGAGAATTCGAAAAAGTGATCGGTGAGATAGTCAATCCACCTTGCAAAGTACAGTGATTCCTATAGTTCCTCCGGATTGTCTTCAAATAAAATTCGGCACACGAGATATCAGGGAAAATGGGAAACAGGACCTCTCGTGCCCTGAGCGAATCCAAAGTCGACACCAGTCCCACTAAATACTATTGTCATAGAATTCTTGATTTTCTGGTCATTTTAGTAGTACTCCATGTGATTTAATATGTCCAGTAGCCGTATCTTTTTTACGGCCGTTATACTATCAGCCCCCCCATAATATATCAATAGATCCTTTTTATTTAAATCTGCTATTGCAGCGGTGGGGAAAACTACACTATTAACGAATCCGGAAGTTTCGTAATCTTCAGTTGGGTAAAATAGGGGTTCGTTTTCTGGAGATCTTGCCAATATCTTTTCCGGGTTTTTAAGGTCCAGTAAAGTAGCACCAGCGCTGTAAACATTTTTACCTCCCACTTTTTTAACACCATGATATATTTCCAGCCATCCTTGGTCAGTCTTTATTGGAGGTGTTCCTGGACCAATTCTTTCGCTTTCCCATGAATTTTCTCTTGGTTCGATAATACTTTTCTCTTTTCCCCAATAAATAAGGTCAGGTGAATGGGAAATCCAGATAGAAGGCTTGCTAAATTCAAAAAAACCCTCTGGACGGTGCAATGCAACAAATTTTCCATCTATTTTTTCGGGAAAAATGACGACATCCTTATTCTGCTCTCTAAATATGATCCCCTTTCTTTGCCAATCTACTAGATCTTCTGATACAGCCAAAGAAGTACATACCCCTTCTTTTGCGGAAACAGTAACATAACTCATGGCGTATTGGTCTCTTAACTTCATGATTCTTGGATCTTCTACCCCATACTGTCCTTCCTGCGGGGTGCCGGTAAAAACGGGTTTATTGCCAATATATTCAACATCAAAACCATTTTCATTCAGGATTACCTTTCTAAAATGCGAAAAAGTTGTCAATCTGCAGGTACCATTCTTAAGATGAATTACATGCTCTTCTTTGCCTACAATATCTAATTTATCTATCTTTTCAATACCTATTTTATAACCTTTTCCAGGCACTACAATTGGGCAATGAATTAATTTGCCTTTATGCATATGTGGTTGTTCTGCAACCCTGATATATAACATAATCTTACCGTTGGGAAGCCGAATAGCTGCAGGATTTAATGCACCTTTTACTTGCCAATTCTGAAAAGAAGGCTTCACATCTTCCGGTTTTATCAAAAGTTTGTTTTTCATCCTGCCCACCTGCTAATATTTTTTGATTTCGATTTTATAACCATCCACCTTGCTTTGATTAAATGATCAACCTCCAATAAAAGAAAGCCGAGGTGGCCTGCACCAAATATTATAATGATAGCACCATAACCGATTTTCTTACTCACATCTCTCCTCTTGCCAGTATCTTTCCTGTTTCGATTTTGTACATTTCAAGGTTTGGTTGATTGAAAGGGTTGACACCGAGCTTTCTCCATCTTTCCAGCT
>NJBP01000062.1 GCA_005223085.1 Candidatus Aerophobetes bacterium Ae_b3b
CAGACCCCTTCTTTGAGGTTTTCTGCCTCTACTACTTTTCCTACAAAGATAGTGTGGGTCCCCGCATCCACCTCTTTGGTCACTCGAGCCTCCAGATAGGCCAAAGTGTGGTCCAGAACTATGGGAGCTCCGGTTACACCGATTTTGTAATGTACCTGGCTGAATTTATCTATGTCTCTACCTGACTTGAAACCAAAGTGACCGATAAAGTTTAAAGGTGTATCCTCGCAGAGCACAGAGGCACTAAAGATTCGGCTTTTCTCAATAAATTGGTGAGTGAGATTTTCTTTGTTGATGCTCACAGCAACGGCCGGAGGTTCGGCGGTGACTTGAAAGAGGGTATTGGCAATCTGTCCGTTTAGTCGGTCTTCCTTTCTTGAACTGATTACATACAAACCATAACTTATCTTGTACAAAGCCTTAAGATCCACCTATAGCCTCCTTTTGTCTATTACCAATGCTTAATATCTTCCTTTTCCCACACACTCTTCAGTAATGGGGCACCAATCGAGAAAGAAAGACGGTTTTTCTCGTATCTTGCCAATACACTTCATCGACTTTGCCCAATTTTTGGTTCTCTTTAAACAACGAGAGCAAAATCCTATAATAAATTAAATCAGCAGCGACTTTCTTCATAGAACCCTTATCCTCTCCTTTACTCAACTAACTAATTCCTTCAGGTAATTTTCATAGATGGCTTCCCAGCTATAAGTTTTCATAATTTTCTTAAACAGCTGATACGTTGGCTGACTATTAAGAAAATCAATGATGCGTTGGGCAATTTCGTAGGGATCATCCTTAAGATCAAAAAGAAGGGTATACTCTTTGGTAACTTCCGTGAAAGAGGCAATATTTGAACAGGCAATGGGCAGTTTTTTACTGGCTGCTTCCAAAAGAGGAATGCCAAATCCTTCCTGGGAAGAGGGAAGGAGAAGAATATCAGAGAGACTGTAAAGAGCCTGAAGGTGGGAGTAGCCAATTTTAAAATCCTGTCCGTATTTTTCTTTTAAATTATGGATAAAGATAACCTCTTTTTCGCAATCAAGCTTTTTAATCAAAGCACAGAGTTCACTAAGATATTCTGTAGTTTTAGAATTATGGGGATCAGGCGGACCTGTGAGCAAAAGCAGACTTTTTTCTCCTAGTCGATTGAGGGCATGAGTGATATGTATTGCCAATTCGTAGTTTTTTCTTCTCAGTATTCGTGAAGGAAAAAAGAGAACAATCTCCTGGTGAAAAAGGTCCAAATCCTGAGCTATCTGCCAGATGAAGTCGGTGACTCCTAAGAAAGACCTCAAGTCTACTCCATTGGGAACGATTTGAACAGAGGAAGAATCCATCCCGAAAAGTTCGCTCAACTGTTTTTTTCGCCATGAGGAGATAGTAATGTATCGGCCGTGAGGTTGAACTTCTTGCAATAGTTTCCAGGGGTATTTACCTCGGTTGGGAATCTGATAATCAGGATTATTGAAAGTAGTATCATGACACCAGATATAAAAATCTTTTTCTTCTCCCCACTCTTTGATGATTTCAGAAAAGGCGGCTGTCAAGGCCATATTAAAATGCATGGTGAGGACGTTGTGGACAAAGCAGACAGAGATGTCACCAAGGGCCTTTTGAATCTCTTTTTTAAGCTTATTCTTCAATTTTCCAAAACGCTCTGTGAGAAATCCATTTCTGAGTTCTTCCTGAACAATCTCTGTCTCTTCTGAATCTGTAGAAAAGTCTTTAATGCGGTGAATCGAAATGTTCGCCTCAACGCTCCTACCAACTCCGGTGATGATTTTCACCTGATGTCCTGCCTGAGCGAATTGCTTGGCATGAGCCTCCATGATGAATTCAACACCGCCAATGACAGGAGGATAGGAATAGTGAACCAGCGCTATATTCTTCTTTTTTGTTTTATTGGAGTTCATAAGTGAAGACTGATCTCATCAACTCATTTATTTTTGATGACCTCTTTCCCAGGAACTTGGCCATTATTTCAAAAGATCTCCAATCTCAGCGCCATAGCCTACTCGGAAGGGAATGCTTTCCAGAATTTCACGTCTTCGGGTATTATTCTCCAAAATCCCTCTTTCTATTTTAACTTCCTGACGTAGACCCGGTATTCTCCTTCCCCCTCTTCTATTCTCAGGAATTCGTTTCCAGTGCGCCTACACCAGGCAGGCATATCTTCTTTTATCCCTTCATCATCAGAGATGACCTCCAGTACCTGCCCAATTTTAAGATCCTTGATTTTTTTTGCTGTCTTCACAATAGGCATGGGGCAATATAGTCCCAGGGTATCTAAAATCGCATCTGCCTTCATTTTTTCCTTACCCTATTTTTAAATGAAGAGGTTGATTTTCCCCTCTGTGGCCTCCCCCAGATAAGTAGCGACGCCGGCTAATCTACCTACTTCGGGGATAAGATCCTCACGGGAAATCCCCATCATCCCCATGGTGGTAGTACAGGCAACAAATTCTACTCCCATTTGTTGGGCCATCTTGATCGTTTCCTCCAAAGAAGGTATTTTGGAATCCTCCATTAGTTTCTTCATCATCGATCTTCCGAGACCTCCCATATTCAATCGGGATAGAGGAAGTCTCCTCACCCCACCTCGGTTAACTAAACTAAGGATCTTGCGCATTATGCCCCTGGTCCTACTCACCTTTTTATCTTTTCTGATCACGTTTAATCCCCAGAAGGTAAAAAATAGGGTAACTTTCATCTCCATGGCCGCGGCGCCGAGTGCCAGGTTAAAGGCAGCTAGGACCTTATCTAGATCTCCACTAAAAACGATAATATTTACCTTTTCCGCCATCTTTATCCCTTTAAAAGCTATTCTTTTTTAAGCTTTGCTCCACATTGTGGGCAAAAAGGGGGCCTCCCAATACAATTTTCCCACACTGCGTGCAAAATCACAACTTCTTGCTACAGACGCGGCAAAAAGGAAAAATGTTACTTTTTGTATAAGGGGGACATTTCTCTTAACCTTTGCACTACAGAAGGAAGAGTCTCCAGTAGATAATCTATGTCTTCCTCGCTATTATCCGTGCCCAGACTGAAGAGAAGAGATCCCTGGGCTACTGCTGCCGGGACCCCAATGGCCGTCAAAACATGAGAGACCTTCAACGCCCTGGAAGTGCAGGCAGAACCACTGGATGTGGCAATTCCCTGGCTGTCGAGAAGCATGAGCATCGATTCTCCCTCAATGAATTCGATGCAAACGTGCACATTATTAGGAAGGCGGAGTTTTGGATGGCCATTAATACGAAGGTGTTCGATTCTTCGAGGAAGCTCATTGATCAATTTTTTTCGCAGGAAGAACAGGTGTCGCCGGCGCTTTTCCATCTCTTTTTTTGCCAGCTCGGCCGCCTTGCCTAATCCCACGATCCCGGGTACATTCTCCGTACCGGCTCTCCTCCCGTCTTCCTGTATTCCCCCTTCCAGATAAGGCATAATTCTCGTTCCCTTACGAAGAAAGAGAGCCCCCACTCCCTTAGGACCATAGAATTGATCAGCCGAAAGGCTCAGGCAATCTACTCCCAGTTCACCCACATCTAAAGGGATAATTCCGGTGGTGGCTATGGCATCGGTGTGGAAGTAGACCTTCCTTTTTCTAACGACCCTGCTGATCTCCTCTATGGGCTCGATGGTACCTATCTCATTATTGGCATGCATAATGGAAACCAGGATGGTCTCCTCGGTCATGGCCCTGGCCACTTTAAGAGGATCCACCAATCCATACTGGTCCACGGGAAGGTAAGTAACCTTAAAGCCCCATTTTTCCAAGGTTTTAGCAGAATGAAGAACCGAGAAATGCTCAATTGAGGAAACGATGAGGTGTTTTCCTCTTTTTTGATGGGCCAGGGCTATTCCTTTGAGGGCAAAATTATTGGCTTCGCTTCCATTGCCCGTAAAAATGATCTCCTCGGGTTCGGCTCCGATTAACCCGGCTACTCTTTGCCGCGCTTTCTCTATGGCGCTGGCGGATTCCTGTCCAAATTGATGCAAGCTAGAGGGGTTGCCAAAGATTTCTTTTAGATAGGGAAGCATCTCTTCTCTTACCTGGGGATGAATGGGAGTGCCAGAAGCATGGTCAAGATAGACTTTTCTCATTTTTTACCTCTGGTCCTGGTAAGCTACCTGAGTACCTTCTTTTTTCCAGCAGAAACCTGGACTCATGCGGCTATATTCTACAGTAAAAGCGAAGATCGTCAAGGAGATGAAGCCTCGCTAGATTCGTTTGTGAGATGAAGTATCAGCAGTTGACAAATATTGCATTTTTGTTAGCTTAAAATGCGACATACTTAGCTGATTTACCAGAAAGCTCGAAGCTTACCACTCTGAATGAAGAGACACTGAGGGAGGTCGAGCCGAAAAGAGCTCTCCCAGGAAAGAAGAGACTCCCTTAGTGTCAACCACTTGCCAAAGAACCAACCAAGGTAGCTTTCCCTGCGTATAGTTGCATCAAAGAAAAAACTAGCTGCAAAAATGAATCGGGGAACTGTGGAAACCCAAAGAAGATATAACCGGATTGGCAGATTCTATGATTTTTTGAATCACCGATGGAAAAAAGGTACTTCAGTAGTTGGAGAAGAACACTATTTAAGGGTATAAAGGGAGACAGAATGTGTCTGTTGATCTTACTCTAAAGATCGGGGGGGAGGCAGGACAGGGCATGCAGACCATTGGCTATGTTTTGTCTAAAACCCTCGCTCGAGGTGGCTTTCACCTATTTGCCAATCAAGACTATATGTCACGCATAAGGGGAGGACATAACTTTTTTCAGATAAGAGTTAAAGAGGAACCGGTGTATGCCCTGTCGGAAGAGGTAGATATATTGATTGCCTTAGATAAAGCTACGGTCAAGATCCACCGCCCTGAACTAAAAGAAAAAGGGGTGATAATTTTTGATGGTGAGCAGATCGATATTTCCCCCAAAAAGCCTCATCTTCTGAGCGTTCCTCTCGAGCGTCTGGCCAGAGAAGAAGGGGGAAATAAGCTATTCAGTAATTCAGTAGCGGTGGGGGCCGCCCTAGGAGTTCTTGATTATAGATTCGATATTTTGGCCCAGGTATTGAAGGAGGTATTTGGCAGGCGAGGAGAGGAAACTGTCCAGAATAACGTTAAAGCAGCCAGAGCAGGATACGATTTTACCCGGGAAAACTATAAGGATTCTCAGGTTTCCCCGCTTCAATCCGGGAAAGGCAATAAAAAAATGCTCATCAGTGGTAATGAAGCCCTGAGCCTGGGAGCCATGGCCGCCGGTTGCAAATTTATGGCTGCCTATCCTATGACCCCTTCCACCGGAATCATTACCTACCTGGCGGGGAAGGCCAGAGAATTTGGTTTGGTGGCCGAACAGGCTGAGGACGAGATTGCCGCCATCAATATGGCCATCGGAGCCTCCTTTGCCGGGGTGAGGGCGATGGTAGCCACCTCGGGCGGAGGATTCTCCCTGATGGTGGAGGCCCTGGGTCTAGTGGGTATGACCGAGACTCCCCTGGTTATCATAGAGGCTCAGCGTCCTGGTCCCAGTACCGGACTTCCTACCCGAACCGCCCAGGCTGACCTGGAGTTTGTACTCCATGCTTCTCAAGGCGAGTTCCCCCGGGCCATTTTCGCGCCGGCTACTGCGGAAGATGCCTTTTGGTCAGTGGTCAAAGCCTTCAATTTGGCGGAGAAATATCAGGTGCCGGTAATCATCATGAGTGATCAGCACCTGGCCGACTCTTACTCTACCTGCCACAAATTCGATCTTAGGAAAGTGAAGATTGAGAGAGGAATCATTTCTGATACGGAACTGACAAAAATCAAAGATTATAAACGTCATCGATTTACTCCATCCGGGATTTCCCCGAGGGCTTTTCCTTCCCAGAAAGGTAGAATTGTCATTACCGATAGTGATGAACACGATGAGGATGGGCATCTTACCGAGGATCTGGAGATGGGAAAGAAGATGGTTCAAAAGCGTCTGAAAAAGATAGAAGCTCTAGCCACCGAGATTGAGCCTCCTCAAGTTTATCCCCATGAGAATGCTCAAATAATCCTCATTGGATGGGGATCAACTTATGGAGCTTTGAGAGAAGCGGTGGATATTCTAATCGATCAGGGCGTGGACGTTAGTTTGATGCATTTTCAGGAGATCTGGCCTTTTCCTACTCAGTTGGTAACCTCTATTCTTAGTAAGGCAAAGCAGAGCTTCTGTGTAGAAAATAATGCTACCGGACAACTGGCTCGTATTATTCGAGCTGAGACCGGCAGGAAGGTGACGGGAAAGATCCTTAAATTCGATGGACGTCCCTTTAGCTCCCAATACATCATTAAGGAATTAAAGAAAAAGAAGGGATAAACTATGGTCACTATAGATGATTACCAGGGTCAGGTTACTGCCTGGTGTCCAGGCTGTGGTGATTTCGGGATTCTTCAGGCGCTAAAGAAAGCCCTGGTGAACCTTAAGCTAGAACCTCATCAAGTATTAATCGTCTCAGGAATTGGTCAGGCTTCTAAGCTGCCTCACTATATGCGATGCAATACCTTCAACGGTCTTCATGGAAGAATCCTTCCGGTGGCCACCGGGGCCAAGGTAGCTAACCAGGAGTTAGTGGTCATCGGCGTGGGAGGAGATGGAGACAATTACGGAGAAGGAGGTAACCATTTCCTTCACGCCATTCGTCGGAACATAGATATAACGCTGCTGGTTCACAACAACAAGGTCTATGGGTTAACCAAGGGACAAGCCTCTCCTACCAGTGATCCTGCCTTTGTCACCAAGGTGCAACCGGGAGGAGTCGTTTCATCTTCTTTTAACCCTCTTTCTCTGGCTATTTCCCAGGATGCTGGTTTCGTCAGTAGAGGCTGGTCTGGCGATATAGATCATCTTTCCTGGCTCATAAAGCAGGCCATTCAACATAAGGGATTTTCTTTGGTAGACACTTTGCAGCCCTGTGTAACTTTTAATAAAAAGAACACCTACCGCTGGTATAAAGAGAGAGTCTATAAACTAGCTGAAGAATATGATCCCACTGACAGATTAGCTGCTTTTGAAAGGGCTCAGGAGTGGGGAGATAGAATACCAATTGGTATTTTTTACCGAAAGCAAAAACCAACTTTCGAGGACCAACTGGCAGGTCTCAAAAAAGGTCCCTTATTCAGGCAAAAACTGGATCCTTCTCAGCTCAAGCCTTTGCTGGAAACTTTATCCTGAGAGAAATTTTGGCCATGGAACAGGAACATGCCATGGATCTTGAGCAGGCACTGGGAAAATGAGGGGATGAAAAATTTAAAGCCAATAGGAATCTACATAGGACCCAGGGAGATGACCGATGCCTCCAAGCGCAGAGCTCATAAGAATAGGTTTTTTAGCCAGTCTGGTGGCCGGCCTTGCCACCGGGGCGGGGGCTTTGCCCGTTTTATTCACCAAGCAGGTTTCGGATAGAATACTGGATGTCATGCTCGGATTTGCCGCCGGGGTGATGTTAGCGGCTACTGCCTTCAGTCTCCTTATTCCGGCAATTGAACTGGGCGGGATCTGGATAGCTGTTCTGGGGACCGTAATTGGAGGCTTGTTCCTTCATCTGGTTGATCGCTTTACCCCTCATCTTCATTTCATATCCGGACCAGAAGGACCCTCTTCAAACCTTAGGGGTATTTGGCTCTTAATTATAGCTATAACCATTCACAATTTTCCCGAAGGACTGGCGGTAGGAGTGAGTTTTGGTAGTGGAGATATGGGGGCCGGGACGGCCCTAGCTACCGGAATCGGACTTCAAAATATGCCCGAGGGCCTGGCGGTGGCCTTACCATTGGTGCGGGAAAAATATCACCGAAGAAAGGCTCTGTGGTACGCCACCCTCACCGGTTTGGTGGAACCCGTCGGAGGTCTTTTGGGAGTGTCCATTGTCAGTTTGGCACGGCCCCTTCTTCCCCTGGGTCTTGCCTTTGCTGCCGGAGCGATGTTATTTGTCGTCTGTGACGAAATGATTCCTGAAAGCCATCGAAAGGGCCACGAAAGAGATGCCACTTTTGGATTGATGGCTGGCTTCGTCATCATGATGGTGCTCGACACTATCTTTGGCTAGAATAATGGCCATTGATGGGCAAAATGAGGCCGTGCTGGTAGATGTGATAGCCATGTGAGCAACCAGAGTATAGCTGAATAGTGTAGTATCAAACAGCAAAGAAAGTGAAGACCAAAACTAGTTCAGCCACGGGGATAAATCCGAAATACTTTGGCATATCACCAATTTCCAAGGGTATCCGAGCCAGGTCAGATATGAACGAGTTAAGCGACATTGCAAAAAAAAAGTTGTGAGGTGATAAAAATGAAAAAGTATAGTGTGCCAGAAATATCTGAAGGTGTATACTGGGTAGGAGTAAAGGACTGGAACCGCACAATGTTCGATGCTCTTATTCCCCTTCCTCAGGGAACAACATACAACGCCTATCTGGTGAAGGGAAAAGAAAAAACTGTTCTTATTGATACTGTAAATCCAGGATTCGAAAAAGAATTGGGTGAGAAAATTGGTCAGGTAATAGATCTAGCCGATCTAGATTACATTGTGATGAATCATGCTGAGCCAGATCATGCTGGTACGATTCCGTATATAATCAAGGTAAGTAAAGAAGCATCGCTTATTACCACAGAAAAAGGTGCAAAGATGGCGAAAATCTACTATAACGTGCCAGAAAAAAGAATAAAAACAGTTAAAGATGGAGATATCATTGAACTTGGTGGTAAAACCTTAAAATTCATCGAGGCTCCCTGGCTCCACTGGCCAGAAACGATGTTCACCTATCTTGTCGACAATAAAATTCTATTCTCCTGTGATTTCTTTGGGTCTCATACTGCTTTTGGACTCTACGATGAGGATGTTGAAGAATTAATTCCCTTGGCCAAGAGATATTTTGGTGAAATAATGATGCCCTTCAAAAATATGGGTAAGAAAGCCCTGGAGAAAGTAAAGGAGCTGGAGATTGAAATTATTGCACCGAGCCACGGTCCTGTTCATAAAAACCCTGAAAGAATTCTTGAGGCTTATCGTACATGGACTGCTGGAGAAACAAGGGAAAAGGTAATCATCGTTTATGTAAGCATGTGGAACTCCACCCAGGCAATGATAAAAACGATGGTTGAAACGCTACTATCTGAAGGCATTGAGGTAAGTCTATACAACCTTCCCACTGCGGACATAGGCGATATAGCCAGGGACCTTGTTGATTCGCGAGCAATTGTTCTGGGGACGCCAACAGTGTTGGCAGGGATGCACCCTCTGGCTATATACGCATCATATCTGGTAAAGGCGCTGCGCCCACCCTTAAAATATGGCGCTGTTCTCAGCTCTTATGGTTGGGGTGGAGGGGCCCCACGACAAGCGCTGGAAATTCTAGGCCCGACAAAAATCGAAGTGGTTGGAACACTTGAGATAAATGGTCCTCCATCAGCCGATGATCACCAAAAAGTAATTGAGATAGGGAAACAGCTTTCTAATAAAATAAAGGAAATGGGCAATGCGGCCGACAGAACAGTTAAAAGGTTTTGATTAAAGAACTGAAGCTGCTTGCTCGTTCTATCTTCATTATCGATAAAGATGATAGGACAAGGTATATAGAGATTGTGCCTGAAATAACACGTCATCCTGATTATGATAAGGCGGCTAGGATGGTGAAACAATTAATTACTTAGAGGAGAGGAAAGTATATGAAAACTTTGATTATCATTACTTCAAGGTAGCCATTTAACCTCCCCGCTTTTGTACGAGAGACAATGAATATACTCAAAAAGAAGTGAGTAAAATCTATGAGAAAAATATCGCCGCATTCCTAGAGCATTATGCTTGTTAAAAAGGAGAAAACAGATGGAGACTGTAGAGCGCATCAATGGTATCCCCGCTCGCGTCTTGGGTAAGACGGGAGTGAGGCTGACGGTTCTTGGTATAGGCGGCTATCATATCGGTAAACCGTCCGATTCTCAGGTGGGCGTTGGCATCATCCGCACTGCTATTGACGAGGGAGTTAACTTCCTTGATAATGCCTGGTGTTATCATGACGGCAGAAGTGAGCAAATCATGGGGCGCGCTCTCAAGAATGGTTACCGGGAGAAAGTTTTCCTCATGACCAAGAACCACGGACGTGATGGAGTAGCGTTTCGGGAACAACTGGATGAGAGTCTCAGAAGACTTCGGACCGACCAGATCGACCTGCTCCAATTCCATGAAATCATCCATGAGGGAGAGCCTGACCGGATCTTCTCCGAAGGTGCGATAGAGGAGGCAGTTAAAGCACGGGAGGCTGACAAGATCAGGTTTATCGGCTTCACCGGACACCGCTGGCCCCGCCTGCTGGGTCAGATGTTAGATAAGGATTTTCCCTGGGATACGATCCAGTTTCCCACCAACCTGCTCGATGGGCACTACCGCAGTTTCGCCAACGAGATCTTGCCCCAAGTGGCCGAGCGGGGCATGGGGATCATCGGCATGAAAAGCCTCGCTGGTGGTCAGATCCTCAAGGCTGGAGTGTCACCCCAGGAGGCAATCAACTATGCCCTCTCCTTGTCTATCGATACCCTGGTGAGTGGGATAGACTCGCTTAAGGTCCTCGGTCAGAACCTTACCATTGTCCGGAACTGGAAGCCGCTCTCAGAGGAGGGACAGAAGCATCTCCTGGAGCGGGTTGCCTCCTTTGCACGTGATGGCCATCTTGAAGACTACAAGAGGACCTGAGAGAGGATCACTCTCTCCAAGAAGATGAGCAGATTTAAAGAGGCAGCGGTAAATTCCATCAAAAAGAATCTCTACTAGAGCCTTGCAAACTTCTCTAAACTACGAGAGGTTGACAACCACCGGGCTCTACGTAAAATTATGCCCAGAGAAAGCTATCCTCTAACTTTGAAACGAAGCCTGATCTTCGTAAAGGAGGTGTAAGAGCTTATGATGCAGCATGTACCCGGGGAAAATAGGGGAAAAATTACTCTTTATGCTTTGAGTACCTGTGGGTGGTGTGAGAAAACTAAGAACTTTCTGGATAAGCTTGGAGTCGAGTACTCCTACGTATACGTGGACCTTCTGGAAGGCGAGGAACAAGAATCTGTTATGAATGAAGTTCGGCGTTGGAATCCCCATTCCTCTTTCCCCACTGTGGTTGCCAATGAACAGACATGCATAGTAGGATACGATAAACAAAAGATCAAGGAGGCAATAGGGCTAT
>NJBP01000063.1 GCA_005223085.1 Candidatus Aerophobetes bacterium Ae_b3b
CAACAAGAATTTATCATCTGGCGAAGGTGGAATAGTAGTATGTGACAATAATGAGCTCTTTAACAGGGCTTGGGCTGCTCACGATTTAGGATATCCCAGAGATGAAAGTGGTCGTCTGGTCACTGATGATCCAAAAATTCAAATGTGGGGTCAAGGGTCACGTTCCTCTGAGCTTTGCGCGGCCTTGGCTTTCACACAGTTTAGCAAACTAGATTCCATCGTCGCCTGTATGCATCATACTAAATATCGCATAAGAAGAGGACTTGAGGAGATAAAAGGACTTAAACTGCGCCGTATTATCGATTCAGAAGGTGATAGTAGCTCTTTCTTACTTATGGTCTGGCCTACTGAGGAGATCCGTGATAGGGTTGTTAAAGAAACTCGTCAGACCAAGATTGTCACAGGCCCCAAGGGATTAAACAACCTGCGTATGCCTGAATGGGGACTGCACATCTATTACCAAATTCCAAGTTTAGTTAAAAAAAGAGGTCTTAATTCTGCTGGTCGTCCCTGGACAGATCTCTTGAATGAATTTGCTAAAGATTACTCTTACGATAAGGGGACCTGTCCCTTTGAAGATGATTTAGTCTCTCGCAGTAGTCTCCTATCTATATCACCCACATTAACCGATGAGATCTGTGATCATGTCGTTGAGGAATTTCAGAAGGCAGCTAAGAAATATATGTAATTCTTATTATTAAGAGGTGGTTTAAGAACTCCCTTTTTTCACTTGAAAAATGGATAAGGAATCTATAGATAACAGGTAAGCTGGAAGAACTTTACCCTTTATCGCCTAAGGCGTCCCGAAATCGCTTTACTAAGGGCAGGAGGTAAATATCCTTGATTGGCACCTTGAGTCTCCTGTAGCGGTCGTTGCGGCTGCGCCCCTTACTCTGGCCGACATAGATCCAGTTGGCTGCTCGCCAGTTCCAGAGGAGTGCTAGCTCGTTAGAAAGCCGGGTACGACTCCAGGAAGGATTGACCTTGATCATTTCTCGAATAAATTCGATATCTGTAGATACCCACGGGCTTGCCCGTGGGTATCTACTAAGTTTTTCCTTAAAGAAAAAATAGAAAGGAGCGAAACTATGCGGGTGGTACTGGGGAGTATCTGGCACGAATCTAATACTTTTTCTCCTACAAAAACGGATCTAAAATGCTTCAAGGAAAACCAACTTCTATTTGACAATGATATCTTGGACTACCATAGAGGAAGAAAAAACACGGAAATAGGGGGTATTCTTGAGGTTGCAGAAAATAAACATATAGAGATTATTCCTACAGTTTCTGCTTCAGCGATACCTTCAGGGCCGGTTACCACAGCAGCTTTCAAGTTTCTGGAGCAAAATTTGCTGGAGAGAATACAAAAGGCAAAACAACAAATAGATGGCGTTCTGTTGGTTCTTCATGGTGCCATGGTAACTGAGGATTTAGATGATCCGGAAGGATATCTGCTTCACAGAATCAGAGAGATTGTAGGAAGCAGCATCCCCATAGGGGTTACCCTGGATCATCATGCCAATGTTTCCAGGCAAATGGTGGAAAATGCCGATTTCTTGATTGGATACAGAACTCATCCTCACGTTGATCAAAGCGAAGTGGGACAACAAGCTGCTAAGGTAATGAGTTTTCTCATCGAAAATGAAGTTAAACCCGTAATGAGAATGAGAAAACTACCTGCGTTATTTCCTGGGGAATCCTCTCCTAAACCCAGGGCAAAGCTAGTGCAGAGAATCGAAGAGCTTGAAAGAAGAGAAGAAATTTTATCAGCTTCGTTTTTTATTGGCTACTCACTTGCAGATATCAAAGAAGTTGGTCCCTGTGCCATTGTGGTGACTAGAAAAGATAAACAACTAGCGGAATTTGAGGCCGATAGATTTGCTCAATTAATGTGGAAGCTACGGAATGAATTTGCTTTGGAGACTGTTTCTATTGATGAAGGAATTGAGCAGGCTCTTGGTACATCAGGTGGGCCTATACTTTTTGTTGACACGGGAGATTGCTTTTGGGCAGGCGGAGGAGGCGATGTACCTTTTTTTCTCCAGAGTTTTCTTAAAAAGGGTGTTAAAAATGCAGTTATAGCAGTTATTGTAGACCTAGAGGCAGTTAATAAATGTATTCGGACTGGAGTAGGGAAGAGGTTAACGGTTACTGTCGGAGGTAAACTAGATCAGGTAAATGCTAAACCAATTACGGTTACCGGTACTGCAAGAGTCATCTCCAACGGTAAATATTGGGGTAAAGATTTTCAGTTTACAGAAAAGGAAATAGATATGGGACCTGCCATTGTTCTTGACGTGAATGGGATAGGAGTGGTAATAGTGTCCAAGCGTACATCAATTCATGACCCTGCTATGCTTCGCAGTTTGAATATTGAACCCAAGGATAAGAAAATTATTGTCCTGAAAGATGGCCTTCTTAACCTGGTTACTTATAAATCAATCGCCAAGGAAACGATATTCTTTAATAGTCCGGGCTTCGCCAACTGGGATTATTGTAAAAGGTCTTATCAGAAGATACTCCGACCTATTTTCCCTCTAGATCCTTTATCTTTAAGCTTTTCAAATAGAGCCAATTAGGAAGCAAGCTGAGAGATAAAACGGCATGGTTTAATTTTTTGTGAGATAGAGCAGTTCTTTCTCATAATTATTCTGCCCTTTCCCCCAGGTCAAATCATTTAAGGAGAAGCTGCTGGAAAGATAACAAACTTCTGCAAGGGAAAAGGTTTTCTCTATCACCTTAATGCCAGAGGGGATATTGTGAATCTTTTGCTCGCTCTTTCCTTGTATATTATCACTGAGGATGTTGATCGGGCGATGGGTATCTTAAAAGAAGCGCTATGTAAGGTTTGTTAGAAGCACTGAATAAGGAGGTATCTTTAATGTTTGACAAAATTACTTCTGATGAGATCCTTTTAGGTCGCAAAGCTTTACTGGATGGCTGGGGCGGGCGCCCTAACATAATAATTACCAGAGCAAAAGGTGCCAAGTTATGGGATAGTGAGGGAAAAGAGTACATCGATTGCACTTCTCAGGCTTTCTCTCTTAACATAGGAGCCAATCATCCCCGGGTAATAGAGGCAGTTAAGAAACAACTGGAAAAAGCTACCCACATTGCCTATCAGTTAGACAGTGTTCCCCTGCTTCTTTTTACTAGAAAATTAGCCCAGATTGCTCCCGCTGATCTTAACCGGGTTAATTTCTGTCTGGAAGGATCGTTAGCCTCAGAAAGTGCCATGAAACTCGCCATGAAAAATCGACCTGAATGCAGGTATTTTATCGTCTTTGAGCATGGCTATCACGGAAGAAATCTTCCCACTATGGCTGCCTCATGGACCGATCCAGAAAGTCTTTTCTCTTACTTTAAGGAAAACGTAATCCAAGTGCCTGAGGCATACTGTTGTCGTTGTAAATTTAACCTGAGCTATCCTTCCTGTAATCTTGAGTGTGCCCGCTTTTTGGAAGAGACTATTGATAAAGAGAAAGATGCCGGAGTAATTGCGGTAATGATGGAACCTGTTCAGGGCAACGGAGGACAGATCTCTTTCCCTCCCGAGTTTCACAGGGAGGTAAGAAAGATCTGTGATCGCCAGGGTGTCCTTCTCATCTGGGATGAGATACAGACCGGTTTTGGCAGGGTGGGGAAGATGTTTGCTGCTGAACTTTATCGGGTTGTTCCTGATATTTTGGTTTTTGGTAAAGCAGTTGCTGGAGGATTCCCCTTAGCCGGAATAATAGTAAGGGATAACTTAAAGGGATTCGATGCAGGTGAGAATGCCTTTACATTTGCTCATTTTCCCCTTTCACTGGTAGCAGCTCTTGCCGCCATTGATGTTCTAGAAGAAGGGGAACTTCTGGAAAGGTGCAACAGGTTAAATCAGCATATTATAGCTCATCTTAGGGATTTACAGGAAAAATACGAAATTATAGGAGATGTTAGAGGTCCAGGTCTTGCCATAGGAATAGAGCTGGTTAAGGATAGAGACAGCAAAGAACCCGCAGTGAAAGAAGCTAACGAGGTGGTAAGGCTTGGTCTTGAAAGAGGTGTTATGTTCGGAATATCTAAATACGGAGGATTGGGGAATGTAATAAAGATCAAGCCCCCTCTGGTAATAAGCGATGAGGAGGTGGAGAGAGTACTCTCGGTATTTGAGGAATGCATTGCTAAGGTACAAAGATATGGTTAATTGAAGGAAAGAGAAAAAAGAGTCGTTATCGCAGTCAATCCGAGAAGTCCTGTCCCATTTCACAAAAAAGAAAGAACATTCTATTAGTATACTTCCCTCTTTTTTTGCTGGCCTCCGCGAAGGATCGATATGAGAAAGTCGCTGCTTAGAGAAAAAGGACCGGTAAAGTAAATTAATCTTCTGGGAGTTCCCGGTAATACTTGATCTTGATAGGAGAGGCGCCTCTATCCACCACTACCTTTATCTTCTTTTCCGCTACCACTTCCTCAGATCGCATCACTTTTCCCTGAGAGACAATAGTAAAGCAGTTAGAGCGAGCGGTAATGAGGTTAGAAAGGCTGCGGAATATCGCCTCGGTTTCATCTTCTTCATCTACATAGCCATCTTCATCATCGTCTTTCCCATTAAAGCCCAATTTCGCCATAAGAAGAATTTCCAGTATTTCCCCTATTTCATTAAAAGGTCCCTTCCTATCCCCATAGTTGATTATAGCCTTGGCCAAGGAAGAATCAATCCCTGGCAGGGCCTCTAGAACTTTTTTGGAAGCGGTGTTGATATTTATCCTTCCCCTGACCGGTAGCTGGGGAGGATCAGCTACCGTAATCTTATCTAAAATTTTCCAGTCTCCCCCCTGGATAAGCTTTATTGTCCGCCACTGTTTTCCGGCATGAATAAAGCCGATCTCACCTATATTGGCAAAGGGTTTATTCTTTACATAGAAGCTGCTGTAGTCGTTCTTATCCTTTCCTTCACCTATATCCGGCATCCAGAACCAGTTACGGAATCTCGGGCTTCCTCCGGGGAGATTACTGACGAATTCTCGCACCCGGGGATCGTTCTTCTCGAAGGCATTCCAGGGAGCCCCATAATTACGATAGGATACCTTGTCCACCACATCGCCCTGCTTGTTTCTTAAAATCACCGTATCCCTATAATCATTCAGAATTTCCCTGCCTATAGTTTTTCCTTCCATTCGTATGACCATGTTAAAGATGAGCTTGAAACTGCGAGGAGCTATTGTTCCCCCCACTCTTTTTGTGCCCCGAAAGGTCTTGATCTTCCATCCTCCAATCTTGCAGCGACTATCATAAGGGTTAAAAAGTTCAATCCACTCTATTTCTATATCCACTTTCACTTTCTTGGCCTCGGCAGCTTCTGCCACTTTTTCTCCCATGATCCTAAAAATAGCTGAGATTTGCCTGTCCACTTCGTCTCTAGATTCATGGCGCTTTATGATTTTATCCAACTCTAATTTTAGCTCCTTTTCTTTTTCGGAAGTTCCTTTTTTTACCTCTTCCAGTATAGGGGAGGAGTCTATCTTTATCTTCTCATTAATTTTTTCTTTGACCTTTTCCCTTATTTTCTCCTCCAGAAACCTAATTCCTCCCTTGGCCAGTCCGGCTACAGCCATGGACACCGAGGTGGTAAAATGGGGCATCACCTCATTGATGTAAGGCGTGCACTCAAGACCGTATTTGCCGTTGCACTCGGTAGGACGGTTGTCTTCATCTCTAAAATCAACTACATTGGCGGCCATCTGATCAGCCACCTCCGGGGAGATACCTACCTCCCGTAAAGCTTGGCTAATCGTAAAGGCAGAAGCTGTGTTAATATTAATCCTTAAGTTCCCTTCTTTGTCCACATTCTTATCATAAGAATATATGGTAAGATAATCTTTTATCTTCTTGAAGGTCTTATCTCCTATTCCGCGGATGAGCCTCATCTCCTCCACCGTATTAAAGGGATTATCATCTCCATAAGGTCTAGTAGGCAAGTACTCGTCCGGCTCATCCACTCCTTCATCTGGCTCGTCTACCTCGCCATCTGCATCATTGTCGATGCCGTCGGACTGAAGAACCATCCTATCTTGGTCATCATCTACATCTTTAATTCCTGGGGCCCCATCTTCACCATAGCGATATTTCATAATGGCCTGGACTCCCTCATTTTCCTCGTCTGTCTTACCATCTTCATCATTATCTATCCCATCAGAGCCGAGTTGCTTGTTGATGGCCGTTATTGCCCCTAGATTAATCTCCCAGGGAGTCCATCCCTCATGATATTTTCCTGTCCCCACTACATTCAGGTTGATCTTGGAGGCCTCGTCAAAGATACCTAGCCTCTCACCTTTTTCATTCTCTCCCGGGTTCTCAGCTTCAGATACCTCATAGTTTCCCTCCCCCAGGGATTCTTGGAAACCCCTTGCCCACGGCTCATAAAGATCATCGTATTCATTGGTGTCGTTTCTAAGTTCGGCGATGGCTCTTTCGATGCCTGCCTGGGTAAGATAATCTGCCTTGAGGCTATCCTGATAATTGGAAACGGCCCTATCTTCCAGCCTCATCCGATAAAGAAAACTGATCCCTATGGCTCCCAGAACGGCCAGAAATACAAAGGCGAGAATCAGGGCCATCTGCCCATTCTCTTTTTGGACAATATCAGTCAGCGATTTTCTGAACTTCATGAGACTTGGAGTAAGACCTATCGTTCTGTTGCCAACCATTCACTTTACCGCGTTAGAAAGAAGGCTCTGTCCGTATAAGGGGAAATGAATAAGATTAGAAGTTTGGGAGGAGTTCAAAGTCCCTTCTAAACTTTCTAACGGGGTTTACCTTTCCCATCCAGGATTTGGGAAATTCTCTTATTAACCTTACTCGGTGTTCTTACTCTTGCTGATGGTTAATAGGTCCCATAGACTATGTCGTCTTCGGTGTCAACTTCTCCGTCAGGACCAGAACTGCTCAGGATAAAGCCTTCTTCAGTAGATTGTTCTTGCATCATGCTTAGAATCTGCATATATCGCCCCCGGGGCATATACTCATCGCCTTCATCTATCTCTCCGTCTCCGTCATTATCTATTCCGTCATCGTTGAGATTAACGAATCCGTAGTGGTGACCATGGCTCCAACCTGGAGGCCAATTACCCCAGTACCAATATCTTCCTCCATCAGTCCAACAAAGATAGAGGTATTCATTTCCCCATGGATCTTTATTCTCCACCGGTAAAGAGGAAACATAGGGTCCCCACCAGGGAGAAAAGGAGCCATGAGGCGGGGGGGCTGGATCGTCTAAATACTCCAGCTTTTTTAGATAATTTCCAGTATCTTCTTCTATTTGTTCAATGGCTCTGCCCATTATTTCAATCTCAACCTCAGCCTTGCTCATTTTAGCCTTGTTTGAGGCATTTTTAAGGTACACTACAGCCATCCCGGTCAAAATAATAATTATCCCCACTATTATCAAAACCTCTATCAGAGTGAAGCCTTTGTGATTCTTTATCCGAACGGGGAAAGAATTTTTACCCTTTTCCTGTTCCCAGCACTCTCTATACATTTACCTACTTTCTCTTCAAAGAGACAAGATTTACCGAAGGAGGAAGGGCAGGTGGAGAATTAGAGGATAAATTGGAGTCATACCTGTAGATTGTATTTGGCCAGTCAGCTTGCCCGTCCCCAGAGACTGTCCCATCCCATTTGCTTTTTTCTTCCCATTTCTGCTCCGAAAAGGCTCCCTTAAAAGTCAAGGGTAGACCAGCCGGTTGATTATTGCTAGAATTGAGTCCATTCCCGGGAATTATTGCCCAGTTCTCTTCCTCGCTAAAAACTGCCACTCCTCCCTCCACTCCTTCAAGGGTTATCTCGATACTATCTATGCTGAGACCTCCTTGATCGTCATCCGCATCTCCGTCCCCTTTTAGAGATATCCTTAAATACCGAAATACACGCGCATAGGAGGAACTACTGGGAATATAGGCATCTATATCTATCTCGCCACTTGCATCCGATGAGGCAACAAGCACAGGACTACTGCCACTTTCGTTAACCATTTCTACCCAACTATTCCCATCCCAGGAAACCTCAACCTGGAGTTGAATGGTATCTTTAGTTACTGTCCAATTACATCTATGTAAAACAATGTGATTTGCACTGACAACCTGCCAAACGTTGTTCGTTCCACCTCCGAAGTCTAAAACTTGTCTTTGGATTGAGGGACCTGTCTCAGTGTCTATAGTTGCACTCACCTTAGTGGTATCGGTAACTCCCTCAAGATAAGCATCACCATCCCACTCGTCTCGGTAGGGAATAGTACTATTGGTGGTGGCAGAGTTTACTACCCACCGATGGGTAGTGTTAAAAACCACATTTTTCTTGGCCAGAAGAGCAAGGGAGGATGAGCTATCTCCTTGGTAAAGATTACCCTCAATGTAGATAACTCCTTCTGAGACAACTGTTATCTTCACTCCTGATGGTATAATTCCCTCAAGCCGGATGTCTCCTGGAGCATATATTGTCTGGGAAGGGGAATAAGTGGACCAGGAGAAACTATTACCGGAGTCATATTCAGCTGGATCATCGTTAGCATCGCTATCAGTTATTATCATCATGTCTTTGCCCGTGGCAGGATCATCGTCTCCATCGCTATTGTCGAGATCTTGATCGGTCAAGACTATGTAGACCCCGGGGGGAGTATAGTTATAACTATTTGTTGAACCATCCTGCTTCCAATAGGTTCCGGAAGAGAAAGGGCTTGGATACCAATCATTCCAAGCCAGGCCTTGATTCCCGCAATTAGAAGCGGAAATAAGAAGATCAGCTAAGTTTCCGTATCGCTCCTCATTTATCTGAGGCCAGGAGATTATGCTTTCCCCGCTTACATATTGAGGATTATCAGGATCTTCTGAATAGTCATAAGAAGAAGGAAGATGAACACTATCAAAGTAGCGACCCTGAACTGTATTAAATGCCTCAGGGTCAAGTTGACTGTATTCGTCCCCATTAACAATTGTCCCCGTAAATCCATATCCATCACTTCCGCTTCCATCATCATCCAACGTTTTGCTTGAGAAACTAGCCTCAATAGTTGGCTGAATTTTTACCTTATCAGTCTGAGCAGAGCCTGAGTCATAGGATATGATCTCACTCGCTACCTCAAATCTCTGATTATCTTCAAGGTAAATTTCATTAGCATCTCCATCCAGTATTAGGTTTCCATTGATATGGAAAAGAGCCCCAGAATTGACATCCCCAAAAGTCGTATTTGAAGAAAACCTCACCTCTGAATTTATAAACCTCACATAGTCAAGCAAAGGGCTATCATTCTTAGCTATTGCCTGAAGGGTAACTAACTTTTTGGGTAGGTCTCGGGATTCAATGGTGATATAACCCTCTTCTTCAGTATATCCACCAGAAGTAGGAATGTGGTTTTTATAGACCATAAGACTGTAATTCGAATAATCAGACCAATTACCTTGTTCGACCTCGTTAGGGGTCCAATCCGTGGGATCATATTCGGGATCTGTCCCATCCCAGGTATTCAACTGATCCAAGGCATATAATATTCCTTGTTTAGCTAGGGCATAACTTTGCTGTTCTTCCCCGGTTTTCTCCACCATGGTTGCATTAGTCACTACTTTGCGCACAAGGAAAGAGGTGAGGATGAAAAGTACACTCACTATTAATAGACTCAGGATGATGGCAGTACCTTGATTATTCTTCATCTTGCTCCTAATTTTACCGCTGAGGCTAGCTTGTAGGTGCGCCATTCTTTTGATGGCCCCTCTCGGGCTATCTCTAAAGTAATGAGAACCTCGTCCTCATTGTCTCCGCCAAGAATGAAGGAGAGTTGAGTGACTTTGACATCGGAGGAGATGAGGGGTTCGGGGTCGCTCCAGGAAGAAGTAGAAGAAGTATATCTTCGCATATATAACAGGGGAGTATCCGGCAGGTCATAACCTGATGGTAAGGAATGATCCGCTGGATCTAGGGGCTGTTTTGATTCATCCTCTGAGGTATCTTGATCATCACGTAGGGCGGTATAGAGAGCGATCTCGTCTCCCTGTACCGCGGGATCAGAATCTTGGGGAAGATAAAGTATCATAAAATAAGGGTCGCTCTCCCTATAGGCATTATTTCCACTTGGATCCCAATCATTATCATTTTCATCCACATCGACTACCATACCTTCCTGCAAGCTGACCACCATCTTCTTCATCCCCAGGCGGGCATTTTGCTGTAGACTCGACTCTACCACACTCAAGTCGTAAGAACGTGAATTAGTTCGATAGGCTGGGTAAATCAACAAAGCTATCATGGAAAGCAATGAAGCTGCTATGATAAGTTCTATTAGAGTGAAGCCCGCTCTTTCTTGCATCGCACCCAAATGTCTAGCGGTAATAATTTTGCCCTTGCTAAAGCGAGCCCTTATAGATTTTAGTGATCTGTCTAAAAAGTTCTGGTAACTTACATAGCCATTTTTTTTCATTCAACACCCGATCTATTTAGGCTTATCTACCTGGTTATGTAGGTTTGCTGCTCCGTCCGTTGAATATCCTTGCCTTGTTTCCAATACTCGGTCACGGTAACCTTTTTTGTGTTGCTGATCCCGTCAGGAGGACTCCCATCTGGATTGTAAAAACTACCCTCAACCACACCCAAGATGGAGTCATCTGTGGGATCCTCATAACCATCGCCGTCACTATCAGTAGTTTTTTGGGGAAGGTAATAGATCCAGACTGAATTTCCTATCTTATCTATGAAAGTTAGCTCTCCAGTCTCGGGATTATAACTCTCGTAATCATCTGAAGGAGAGAGTGGATCATTGTCAGTAAGATCATTTCCCAATATGTCACTCTTTTCGCTTGGTGTTCCGTTACCGTCGGTATCCCCTACACTGCTAATTAGCTTAACTGTTCTTTCCTCTAATCCCCCTCCATCGGAGGGAACGGTTCCCCCTTCCTCAACGAGGTGATAGTACTTGTATTGCAGATAAACCTCCTGCCCTACTTCTACTTCATCAGTAGGAATGCCTATAATTTTACGGCTAGCCGAATCATAAGACCAGCCGGTAGTAGAAAGTATCGGTGCGCCATCACTTTGACGAAGCTCGAAGTCACCCGTACTAGCATCGCCACTTCCGTCCTTATCCACTATTTGACTGTTAGAGGTGATGCTTTTAAGTTGGTATTCTAGAGTCGGAGGGACTACGAAGTTT
>NJBP01000010.1 GCA_005223085.1 Candidatus Aerophobetes bacterium Ae_b3b
GAGACGTATGGTGATTTGGAGCATTAGAACAAAGAATGAAGAGCAGGGCGATTAAGCCCTGCTCTTCCAGTTTTAGACAGTGTTTCCTTTACCGCCCCGAAGAAATTTTTATTAAAATCACTTCCTGTTTTGTCGTCTTCTATAATAAAAGTAAGACATTTACCGCATTCCTCTAAACTAAACCCTTATTTTATCAGCATTCCAACCTGCAAATCAACGACATTTTTCTCTCTTAATTTAGCCAGACTTCTATCGCTCCCCATCGCATAACATAACTCGAACCCCTCCCTACGCCTCAGTGTCTCAATTTTAATAGCTTCAGCCATTATTCCGCACAGAAGTCTCCGAAACGGTAAACCTACGGGCAACCTGTGGGTAACTTCTTTTCTCGCCCAGACCCGAGCTTCTCTTAATTTACGTTGTCCATAGCAGCTACAAAATCCACAATGTTACCACCTGCACCGCATGAGAGGCAGTGCCAGTTGTTTTTAGAGATGTTCACACAAAAAGCGTTTTTGTTGTAGTGCTTTTCGTCGTGGACAGGACAGAAACAAACCAGCTCATCTTCCTTTCTTTTTAAGGTCCTTAAGCAGCGCATAGTGGTGCAAAACATCTTCCATATTTACCTTCTCTTTTATATCTTTGAAGTCCACCCACTCACTTTTTGACTTCATTTTCTCCACATATCACCTCCAACAAATTTTTGCTTCAGAAAATTTGGGTTGGTTTAAGGTAGGTATTTTAAGGTAAGCTTCTTAAGGTGCGAATATCTGCAAGATATTGCTATAAAGGGTTAGAGTGAATTTTTCAAGAGGCAAACTTGACGGAGAGAAACAAAGTGACATAGTAAAGATAGATAATCATCTTTAAGGGTAAGAAAAAAGGATAAACGGTTATTTAACAGATCAAAATAACGTGTGTCTCAAGATTAGCCAGGAGACAAAAGGAGGTCTAAATTCAAGTTAAATAACTTAACACCCAGATAACTACACTAGAAGGGTAGACATGACCTTCCTGTGGGCTTCTTAATCCCTTGAAATGTAACCACAGAAGCTCTCCGATAGACCATTCTACAGCCCAAAAGAGTCCAAAAATCCCCAACACACTTCCTGTATCTTCAAGACTTTTTAGCTAATTGGGTGGAAGAAAAGGGTCGGTTTTTACCCATCCGATAGAGAATTTTTCGTCTTTGAAACACGCTCCTAGTCTATGATAAAAGACACAAAATTAGCCATAATTAACGGCGCTAATCTATTCAATGAGGAAATTTTTATCGTTGATAAGTTTTGACCTTTTCTTTTGGACTTCCCTTTACCTGTAAAACCATTAATTTATAAGCGGGCTAAATCAAGATTTTATGCTGATTGGCAAGAAAAAAGACACACATAGAGGCTCATATAGGTACTTTCTCATAGCAAGGCAACCTATAAAACCTGGGTAAAATTAAAGTGTCTCTATCAAGAGATTTTTTTCAATCCAGTTGTGGGATAGAGGGATTTTTAGGGAGGTGTTAAGGTTGGACGGAGGAAGTATAGCTGGGGTATTTGCACTCTCAAGTGCAATCTGCTGCCATCTTATCTCAAAGACGCACTATGGAGTCACAAGAAGCTGGATTACCAATAAATGGTTTTGGGCAGGACTATTTGGAAATCTGCCGGCGCTGGTGGCATTTTTGGGTCATATTTTCCTCTCTCGATAAGGGATCGGTCTGAAACATATCTTTGCTTAATTTGCGCTGATTTGAACGAGATAGCAAGCGGAGAAACTCTGAAGAGGAGGCGATGCTTTTGGCACTTTGTCTAACAAAGAATCCGATGAAGCCAGTCAAGTTCTTCCGGGAAGATGAGGGAAGACTAAGATTTTTGGAAAAGGAGGAGATAAAAAGGCTTTATAATACTTGCCCCGAATATCTCAAACCCATCGTTGCCCTTGCCGTGTGCACTGGAATGAGGAGGGGAGAAATCCTGAACCTCAAATGGCCCGATGTTGACTTCAGAAGAAAAATCATTACAATACTAAAGACCAAGAGTCAGAGAAAAAGAGAAAACCGAAAAATTGTTCTTTTCTGAAGCTCTTATAGATAAAGAGTTTCGGTTAACAGAGCCGTTAGCTCAGCTGGTAGAGCATCGGCCTTTTAAGCCGAGGGTCGCAGGTTCGACTCCTGCACGGCTCATCCGGTCCCCATAGTCTAACGGAAAGGACACTGGGTTTTCATCCCAGCGATGGGGGTTCGACTCCCCCTGGGGGCACGCGGGGTTAGCTCAGCGGAAGAGCGCTTGCCTTACAAGCAAGAGGTCGTTGGTTCGAACCCATCACCCCGCACCAAACTCAAGGACCATGAATCAGTAAAATTAGATGGGGTTCAGAGGAAGGGATTTCTTTAGATATTGTGGGAAAAATCACAATTACCTTTGATACCTGACCGCTGATACGTTAAGGGGGAGGGGGTGGGAGAAGAGCTTTTTTTACTTACTGAGCTTCAAGCCCTGGACTCAGAGATAGCTAAAAATGAGCAAAGGAAAAAGAAACACTCTCATCAGATTCAACAACGAGAGATCAAAATCAGTGAACTGGAGAAGAATTTATTAAGCAAACAGGAGGAGTTGAAAGAAATAAAGAAAAAAAGAAGGGCAGAAGAAAGAAGGATAGATGAAGTCGATCTCAAGTTGGCCAAGCATGAGGATGAGAAATACAAAGTCAAATCACGGGATGAATTTACAGCCTTAGATAAAGAGGTCAGCCACGTAGAGGGTGAAAAAAGGGAAATAGAGGATCTCCTGTTGGAATTGATGGAAAAAGAGGAAGAATTAACCCAATTTCTTCCTTCTTTTAAGGTAAAAGCGGAAGCAGAAAAGAATGAGCTTGATCGTGAGAAAAAAGTCTTGATCTCCAGTTTAAAAGAGCTTATCTCTAAGGGAGAGAAATTCCAGGAGGAGCGGGAGAAATTGATCCCTCAATTAGACCCCGTTTTATTGGAGCAGTACGAGAAACTTCGCCAGCTAAAAGATGAACTAGCTGTGGTCCCCATCAAAGATGGTATCTGCGAGGGCTGTAATGTAAAAGTTCCTCCTTCTTTGATCGGCCGAATTAAAAGGGGCAAAGAAATCGTCTATTGTGAAAATTGCAATCGGATGCTTTATAATGCCTCACTAAGAAAAGTATAGGGAAAGATGCGAGTATTGTCTCTAGATTTAGGAGATAAAAGTATCGGGTTAGCAGTGAGCGACCTTTCTCAAACCGTAGCCCAAGGGATAGGTCAGATGAGGTGGTCTAATTCTACTCTCAATGAAAGCATAGATCAAATTAGAAAGCTCCTCTCTCAACATAAGGTAAAAAAGATAGTAGTGGGTCTACCCAAGAATATGAAAGGTGAGGAAGGGTGGCAGGCAAAAAAGGTGCGTTCCTTTGTCAAAGATTTATCAGCAAGGATAAATATTCCAATAATCTTATTTGACGAGAGACTATCCACGGCTGCTGCGGAGAGAGTCTTAAAAGAGGCGAAGGTAAGTTTTTCCAAGAGGAAAAAGGTCAGGGACAAACTGGCCGCTACTGTGATTCTACAGAACTATCTGGATTCTCAGAAATACTTGAAGGATAATCCTCTAGATTCCTTCCTCTAACAAGGGTAAAAGAGAATTACCCTGGTTTCCATGAAAACTTTAAAAATGCAGGATTTCAAGAAATTATGGTGGAAGAATATATGCGTAATAGGAGCGTTTCTTTTAGTAATCTGGTTTGTCTCTCTGATTTTCTTTCCCTCTTATAACCAGGGATCTGTAGAGGTTCTCATTCCTCAAGGAGCGGACTCTTTGAGGATTGCCAAGATTTTATCTCAGCACCAGCTTATAAAGAGTCCATTTCTTTTTATACTTCTTTCCAAAATCTTCAACTGGGAAAAAGACCTTAAGGCAGGTAAATACGAATTAACCTCCTCTAGTCTGATCGAGGTTTTACACCAGTTAAGGAAAGGACAAATCAAGATCTATCGAGTCACTATCCCCGAAGGTCTTCCCAAATGGGAAGTAGCAAAAATTCTGGGCTCCAAGGGAGTCGTGAAAGAAGATGTCTTTCTCAGGTTAATAGACAATCCCCAAATTTTTAAGGAAGATTACACTTTTCCACTACCTAAAGAGAGTCTGGAGGGGTACCTTTATCCCGATACCTATTACTTCGTCAGCGATGAAAATTCCCAAGAAGTGGTGAAAAAGTTCCTGGTTCGATTTGAGGAAGTCGTGGTTCCACTCTATGAAAATTGGAGAGGGAACCATCGCTTCTCTCTGGAAGAGGTAATTACTCTGGCTTCCATAGTGGAGAAGGAAGCTTGGGTGAGCTCAGAGAAACCTATTATCGCTGCTGTCTTTTACAATCGTCTCCAGAAGGGATTAAGACTGCGAGCAGATCCGACTGTGAAGTACGCTTTGGGAAATTTTCGAGAGAGATTAACTCTCAATGACCTCAGAACTCCCTCCACTTACAATACCTACCGTTATTCTGGTCTTCCACCGGGTCCTATCAGTAGTCCGGGAGAAGACAGCATTTATGCGGTATTGCATCCAGCTGAGGTGGACTACCTCTACTTTGTGGCTAAGGGCAATGGAAGTCACCAATTTAGTCAGACTTATGAACAGCACCTGAAGGCAGTCTACCAGTATCAAAAGGAACAGGTTAATGATTCACTCCCCTAGAGGAGTAGAGGACCTACTTCCTCAGCAAACCCTACAATATCAATGGATTGAAAAGGAGGCTGCTTTCCTTTTTTCCTTGTACGGATATGAGCCGATAAGAATCCCTACTTTTGAACGTACCGAGCTTTTCCTTCGCAGTTTAGGAAAAGAAACCGACGCAGGCAAACAGATGTATACCTTCAAGGACAAAAAGGGCAGGAGTCTATCCCTACGACCAGAAGCCACCGCCTCCGTTGTACGGGCTTATCTGCAGCACAAACTGTATGGACACTCTGGCGAATGGAAAGTCTACTATATGGGTCCTATGTTTAGATATGAGAGACCTCAGGCCGCTCGGCTTCGAGAATTTCGCCAAATAGGAGTGGAGGCAATAGGGGAAATAAGTCCACAGCTTGACGTGGAAGTCATAGAGATAGGAGCTGAATTCTTTAAAAAAATAGGATTAGCCAATTTTCATATTCAGCTCAATTCCATTGGATGCAAGAGATGTCGTCCAGTTTATGAGGATCAACTCAAGGAATATTTTAAACTCAATCTAGCCAACCTTTGTTCTAATTGTCGCAGACGCTATCAATATAACATCCTCCGGGTTTTGGATTGTAAGAAAAAGGAGTGCCAACCCACAATAAAAGGAGCTCCCGTGATTGGAGATTACCTATGTGAAGATTGTCAGGATCATTTCAAAAAAGTAAGGACGGGTTTAAAAGACGCTCATATTGAGTTCAGCATTGATCCCCATTTAGTGAGGGGACTTGACTACTATACCCGGACTATTTTTGAGATTGTCTCATCACTACTGGGACCACAGGCTACTATTTGTGCCGGGGGAAGGTATGACGACCTGGTAGAAGAATTAGGAGGCCCCTCTATTCCAGCCATAGGTTTTGCCATAGGAGTAGATCGGTTGTTAGTCGCCCTAAAAAAAGAGCATAAAGAGCTCCATCCCCAATATTCTTCTGTGATTCACATAGCTACGCTGGACCAGGAAGGGCTTACCGCTGGATACAGTTTGGCTAGGATTCTTCGCGGTCAGGGAATAAGAACTAGGGTTAACTTTTCCCTAAAGAGCCTCTCTTCTCAGTTAAAGATCGCCGATAAAAGACGAGCTAGATGGGTTATAATTGTAGGGGGAAAAGAGGTAGAGGAAGGAAAGTTCATTCTCCGGGACATGGAGTCAGGTCACCAGGAGAAAATAGGATGGGATGAAGTGAAACATCTTGATCGCAGACTAAAAGGAAACGGCTAATATGAAGTTGAAGCGAGACCACTTTTGTGGAAATTTGAATAAAAAAAACGAGGGTGAAACCATTATTTTAGCTGGATGGGTGAAAAAAAGGCGAGATCATGGAGGATTGATTTTTATTGATCTAGGTGATAAATCAGGAGTTGTTCAGGTTGTTTTCAATCCCAAGGTAGATGAAGAAAGTCACCTGCAGGCCCGCAGCTTGAGAGAAGGGTGGGTGATTGCAGTAGGGGGTAAAGTGAGAATACGCCCAATTGAATCGGTAAACCTGGAGCTCGAGACAGGAGAGATAGAAGTGATAGTGGAAAATCTGGAAATTCTAAATATATCTGAATCTCTTCCTTTTCCTATTCAAGATGAAATTGAGGCAAGTGAGGAAACCAGACTAAAATATAGATATCTGGATCTACGAAGGTCAGTGATGCAAAGAAATCTTCGCCTGAGATATGAGGTAACTAAACAGGTACGCAGTTTCCTGGATAAAAAGGGTTTTATGGAAATAGAGACTCCCTTTTTGACCCGCAGTACTCCTGAGGGAGCAAGAGATTATCTAGTTCCCTCTCGGGTAAATCCGGGAGAATTCTATGCCCTTCCTCAGTCTCCCCAGTTATTCAAACAACTTTTGATGGTGGCCGGTTTCGATCGATACTTTCAGATTGTGAGGTGTTTTCGAGATGAAGACTTACGAGCGGATAGACAGCCAGAACACACCCAGATAGACATAGAGGCCTCATTCATTGAAGAAAACGACATATATAACCTGGTCGAGCCCATGCTGGTTCATGTATTCAAAAAAACCCTGGAAATATCTCTGAAAACTCCCTTTCCTCGTCTTGGTTATGAGGAGGCTATGGATCGATTTGGTATCGATAAACCCGACACTCGATTTGGATTGGAGTTAAAGAACATCTCTTCTTTAGCTAGCCAGAGTAAATTCCACGTCTTTCATAGGTGTTTGGCCCAGGGAGGAGAGGTGAAGGGATTGAGACTCCCCGGGGGATCTCATCTTTCTCGGAAAGAATTAGAGGACCTATCCCAGAGGATAGAACCTTACGGAGCTAAGGGATTAAGTTGGATCCTTCTTACTCCTGAAAAGATAAAATCACCTCTAAGTAAATTCTTCCCTAAGGCTATTCTTTTAAGGATAATAGAGCATATGGACGGGGAAAAAGGAGATGCTCTTTTCTTTGTAGCCGATAGAAAGGAAGTGGTGGCCACGTCTTTAGCTCAGCTTCGTCTTGATCTGGGAAAAAGGTTTAATTTAATTCCTAAGGATGTATATCAATTAGTATGGATCGTAGATTTCCCTTTATTTGAGCAAGATAAGGAAGGAAGATTGGCTGCCCGCCATCACCCCTTTACCTCCCCTAAGGAGGAAGATCTGCCCCTCTTAGAGATTGATCCAGAGAAAGTCAGGGCTCGCAGTTACGATATTGTCTTGAACGGTGAAGAAATTGGAGGAGGAAGTATAAGAATCCACCGAAGAAAAATCCAGGAGAGAATTTTAGAAATCTTAGGAATAGATTCTCTTCAGGCAAGAGAAAGATTCGGTTTTCTCCTTGAGGCTCTCTCTTTTGGGGCTCCTCCGCATGGAGGAATTGCCTTGGGGCTAGATCGTCTGGTGATGATACTAGCCAGAGCAGAGTCTATAAGGGAGGTTATCCCTTTTCCTAAAACTCAAAAAGCCGTTTCTTTAATGACCCAGGCTCCTTCCCCTGCGGATGATGAACAACTTAAAGAACTCCACATAAAGCTTAGAGAAGAGTCATTCCCGCCCCAATAAGATCTTTCCTTAAGTGATTTCTTTTCCATTTTGGGCTAGACTTTATGTAATTTGGTCTAAAAAGCCGTAGCTTGATTTTTCTGAAGATTTCAATAAAGTGTGAATTAGTCTCGCATAATTTCCTCTTTGTCGATCAAGGAAGTTGTCATAAAAAAGGGGTAAAATGACATTGGAAGGTAAAGTGAAGTATATCAAAGTGGTATTGAATCTTCCTTTGAATCAATCCTTTGCTTATAAGGTTCCTGCAGAAGTCAGCTCTCGAGTCAAGATAGGGGGAAAAGTGCTGGTTCCCTTTAGGAGGAAAATCCTGAGCGGTTTTGTGGTGGACCAGATAGAAAGAGAACAGAGCAGGGGAAATCTAAAGGAAATTATCAAGGTGATGAAAGATTTTCCTCCTCTAAGTAATAGTTTTATTGAGCTGGGAAAGTGGATAAGTGATTACTATTATTGTTCCTTAGGGCAGGCTCTTCATTCAATCTTTCCCATCCAGGAGACCTTTAGAATCCAGAGAAGCAAAGAGAGCGAGAGAAAAACTTCTGCTGGTCAAAAATTTGGAAAATTAAGCTCTAGGGTGGGGAAAAATAATGAGAGCGTTTTTTTTCTTAAAGAAAAAGGGGTCTTTCTTTTTAAAACAGAGGATAATGAGAAAAGGAAATCTTTATACCTTCCCTTGATAAAAAAAACCCTGGAGAGAGAAAGGCAGGTTATCTTAATTGTTCCTGAAATCAGTTATCTTCCTATTTTGGAAGAGTTGATCCACTCTTATTATGAAGGAGAAATAGCTATTCTTCATAGTCGCCTTTCCTCCAAACAAAGATATGAAGAATGGTGTAAAATAAGCAGGGGAGAGGTATGGCTGGCCATAGGGACGCGATCAGCCGTATTTGCTCCCTTTAGCAGATTAGGCTTAATTATAGTTGAAGAAGAAGAGAATTCTGCCTATAAACAGATAGAAGTACCGCGCTATCACCTGCGGGATGTTGCTATTAAACGGGCAGAAATAGAAGATTTTTCCGTAGTTCTATTCACGGCAAGTCCTTCGTTGGAATCCTGGCATCGGGCAAAAAGGGGAATTTATAAATTTGTTGAATTTTCTCGAAATGATAGTAAATCTCGCCAGGTGAGAGTTATAGATATGCGTAAGGAAAAAGATAGAATCTTTTCCTTGACTTTGGAAGAAGAAATAGAGAAAAATCTAGAGGAAGATAATCCTGTCCTTCTTTTTTTTAATAGACGTGGTTTTGCTAATTTTCTCCTCTGTCATGAATGTGGAAAAGTACCTCGTTGTCCTAATTGCGATATAAGTTTTACCCTTCATTTGAGGGGTAAGTTAACTTGCCATTATTGCGGTTATGAAGAAAAAGCTCCTCGAGTTTGTCCTTCCTGTAAGGGGAGCTACGTTCGTGGTGTAGGATTAGGGACAGAACAGTTAGAGATAGAAGTGAAAAAGAAATTTCCCAAAGCTTGTGTCAGGCGCGGTGATCTGGATATCATCAATTCTTCTTTGCTCTATAAAAAGCTAAGGAGTGATTTGATAGAGAAAAAAATTGATATTTTAGTGGGCACCCAGTTGATTATCAGAGAAGAGATTTTATCCTGTATAGGCCTGGTAGGTATCATTCTAGCAGATGGTTTACTAAATCTACCTGACTTTAGAGCGGGAGAATATCTTTTCCAACTTCTTACCAAGATAAAAAGATTAATGAAACCTCAAGGCAGGTTGATTATTCAGACTTACAATCCTACTCACTATACTATAGAAGCATTGGCAGGAAAAGAAGAGAATTTTTATGAGAGAGAAGCTCAGATAAGGAAAGATTTAGAGTATCCACCCTATCTGCATTGGGTAAGAATCCTTCTAGAGGGAAAAATAAAGACAAAAGTAGAAGAAACGGCAGAAGCACTGAGAGAAAAAATAGAGGGAGAAGGAATAGAATTTTTGGGCCCTGCTCCCTGTCCTTTTGCTAAAATAAAAGAAAAATATCGCTATCATCTGGTTTTAAAAGATAAAAATTTGTCTTCCATAAGGCAAATTCTAGAAAAAAAACTGAACCCTTTATTTAGTGGTATTCAAGGAGTTAGGGGAATAGTGGATGTAGATCCCTTGCGAACAATGTAAAAAATAGCCTATAGAACCGGAGTTTACTTATGACAGGAAATGAGATTAGAAGAAGGTTTCTCGATTTTTTTAAGGAAAGGGGCCATCTCATTCAGCCATCGGCGCCCTTATCGATCGATGACCCTGCACTTTTATTTATTATTGCAGGAATGGTTCCTTTTAAGGCATTCTTTTTAGGGAAAAAGAGACCTCCAGCTTCTCGTCTTGCTTCTTGTCAAGTTTGTTTTCGTACCAACGATCTGGAGAAAGTAGGCCAGACTCCTCACCATCATACTCTTTTTGAGATGCTGGGTAATTTCTCCCTGGGTGACTATTTCAAAGAAGAGGCTTGTGAGTGGGGGTGGGAATTTGTTACTAAAGAATTGGGCTTAAAGGAAAAAAATCTGTGGATTACCATATTCAGAGAAGATGAGGAGACTCACCGGATCTGGAAAAAAATAGGTATTGCTCCCTCAAAGATCTTAAAAAAAGGTGAAGAAGACAACTTCTGGTCTTTAGGTGAAGTGGGGCTCTGTGGACCGGACACAGAGATTTTCTTTGATAGGGGCCAAAGCTTTGGCTGTGCAAGATCAGATTGTGAGCCGGGGTGTGGCTGCTCAAGATGGGTCGAACTCTGGAATCTTGTTTTCATGCAGTTCAATCGAGACAAACTCGGGAGATTCTCTCCCCTGCCTTCAAAAAACATCGACACTGGAATGGGTTTGGAAAGGACTGCTTCAGTGCTCCAGGGAGTAGAGGACGATTATCAGACTGATTTATTCAGTCCCATTCTTGATTGGTTGAAAAATCTTCTTCCCGAGAAGATATATGAAGAAAAGAGCTTCAGGACAATCTGTGATCATCTGCGTGCCTTAACCTTTCTCTTGGGAGAGGAAATTCTACCTTCCAACGTGGGGAGGGGATATGTGGTGAGGAGAATTCTTCGACGTGCTCACCGCCTGGGGAGAAAATTGGGTCTGGAGGATCCTTTCCTTTATCAGGGCGTAAGTACGGTGGTCAAATTAATGGAAGAACCCTATCCTCATCTAAAAAAGAAGCAAGGCGAGATAGCCTCGGTCATTAAGGCAGAGGAAGAGAACTTTCGGGATACTTTAAGCAGAGGAATGAGAATTCTAGACGCCCTAATCGGGAATTTAAAAGCAAAGGGAAAGAAACTGATTCCTCCCCGAGATGTCTTTCGGCTATACGATACTTACGGTTTTCCTATAGAGCTAACCGCGGAAATAGCTCTAGAGGAAGGGTTAGCCATAGATAAAAAGGCGACTGAACTCCTGTTAGCAGAACAGAAAAAATGGGGAAGAGAGGATTTTAGAAAAAAGAGACAGGATATGAGACAGTTCACTGCGTCAACTCACCTCACGCGTCTAAAAGAACAAATGGGAAGAGTAGAGTTTAAAGGATACGAAGCCTTGAGATTGGAGACGACCCTGGTAGGAATTATTAAAAAAAAGAGCTTAGCTAAGGAGTTAAATCAAGGGGAGGAGGGAGAACTTATCCTGAAATCCACTCCTTTTTATCCGGAGGGAGGTGGACAAATAGGAGACCAGGGTCTGATATTTACCTCTAACAGTCGAGCCCAGGTAGTGGATACTCAGAAAATGGATGAGGAGCTCATTCTTCACCGAGTGAAGATGTTAAAAGGTACGCTTAAAAAGGGAGAGGAGGTAGTTGCCGAGGTTGATAAGGAAAGAAGGAAGGCTATTTCTCGTGCCCATACAGCTACTCATCTTTTGCAGGCAGTCTTGAGGGAGATCTTAGGTACAACTGTCAAACAAAGTGGTTCTCTGGTTGATGAAGATAGATTACGCTTCGACTTTACTTACTTTTCAGCTATAACCAGGCATGAGCTTCAGAAAATAACCGGTTTGCTGAACGAGAAAATAAGAGAAGTTCTTCCGGTGATGGTAGAGGAAACCACTCTGGATGAAGCACACCAGAGAGGCGCCATAGCTCTCTTTGAGCCAAAATATGAGGAAAGAGTAAAGTTGGTAAATATTGGAGAGTTTAGCAAAGAAGTCTGTGGAGGAACTCACCTTTCTAACCTCGGAGAGATTGGATTGATGAAGATAATCAGTGAAACAAGCATAGCCTCTGGTGTAAGGAGGATAGAGGCTTTAGTAGGGGAAAAGGCCCTAAAACAGGGTGAAGAGAAGGAAAATTTGTTAAAAACGATAGCTACTAAATTAGGAACTTCGGAGGGTGGGATATTGGCCCGTCTTCAAGAAAAAGAGGAAAGACTTCAGAATCAGGATAGAGAGTTAAAAAGATGGCAAGAAAAGTCAGTAAATTCAAAGATCACTAAGATGTTAGAGGAGGCTGAGGAGATTGGAGGAGTCAAAGTGGTGAGTGGAAAATGGGATAATTTATCTGCCGAAATGCTCAGAGAAGTAGCAGAAAAGCTGAAGGCTAAATTAAAAAAGGGCATAGTAGTGTTAGCCTCTGTAAGTCCAAATAAAGCCTTTCTGGTAGCTACTTCCACCCAAGAGAGCCTCTCCGCTGACAAGATAATAAGAGAAGTCTCGCGTCTGGCAGGGGGAAGTGGGGGAGGAAGATGGGATTTTGCCCAGGGGGGAACCTCAGAGTCTTTAAAGGTAAGCCCAGCTTTAGAAAAGTTATCTCTTATTGTAAGCCAACTTCTGCACAAGAATCGGTAGTCGTGGGCTTATGCAGCTCGTAGTCTTTAAGTGTCAATCGACTTTTGCACGAAGAAATTGGTAGGTAGCCGCAGGCTTTAGCCTGCGTAAGACAGCGCAACCTGAAGGTTGCGGCTACCATATCTTACTCCCCTTTAATCAAGTCTGGAGCTGGCGGAGGGGCTTGAACCCCCAACCTGCTGATTACAGGTCAGCTGCTCTGCCAATTGAGCTACGCCAGCGCGGTTAACTTTTAGTTCTCCATACTGTTTCTGCTCTTTTATCCTCAAGCTCAATTCCCAGTTCATCCAGTTTTTTTCTTATCTCATCAGCAAGTTTCCAGTCTTTCTTCTCTCGCAATTTCTCTCTTATATTAACCAAAATCTCTATTAGCTTTTTCTCTTGCTCTCCCAACCTTTTCTTTTCTTCTTTCTGAAAGAGTCCCAGGATATCTCCCAGATTTTTAATCTTTTCTCTCGTTTTTAAAAGAACCTGCTGAGAGCTTCCATCCAAAGACCGGCCTTCTCTTAGTAATAGATTGGCCTTTTTGACTGCCTCAAAAATGAAGGATAGAGCAGCCGGGGTATTAAAATCGTCATCCATGTCGTGGATAAACCGGGTCCGCATCTTCTTTAAGTGTGATGAAAGATCCTCTACCAGAAATCTTAGGTTTGAGTCAGTGGTTCTTTGAGATTGTTCTCCCGTTATTTCTTTCATCCGTTTAAGAATATTATAAACTCTCTCCAGGGAGGATTTAGCTTCCCTTAGACTACTTTCATGATAATCCAGAGGGCTCCGGTAATGAGCAGAGAGAAGGAAGAATCTTATGGTCTCTCCGTCGTAATCCTGAAGAGCTTGAGAGAGCGTGAAGACATTCTGGGTTGATTTTGCCATTTTTTGATCTTTCATCTTTACCAAGCCATTATGAATCCAATACTTAGCAAATCTTCTGCCCGAAGCTGCCTCTGATTGAGCAATTTCGTTCTCATGATGAGGAAAAATTAAATCTACTCCTCCCCCATGAATATCTATGCTTTCTCCTAAGAGATTCATAGCCATGGCAGAACATTCAATGTGCCAACCGGGTCTTCCTTTCCCCCAAGGGCTATCCCAGAAAGGTTCTCCCTCTTTCGCTTTTTTCCAGACCACAAAATCCAAAGGATCTTCCTTTCTTTCGTTCACCTTTACTCTTGCTCCTACCGACAACTCTTTTAGATCTTGACCGGATAGTCTTCCGTAAGAGGGAAATCCTCTTACTCGAAAGAAAACATCCCCATCCTGAGCATAGGCCAGATTCTTCCTCTCTAGTTTCTTAATTAGATCTATTATCTCTTTTATGTATTCAGTTGCGCAAGGATAGTCATTTGCTCTTCTTACTCCTAGAGGCTCCATCTGCTGAAAATACTCCTCAATAAGTCTTCCTGTTAGATCAAAGATGGGCGTTCCCAGACTTTTGGCTCGATTGATAACCTTATCATCTACATCAGTAAAATTGGTTACGTAATTTACCTTAAATCCCCGATGTTCTAAATAACGCCTAATCACATCAAACACTACCGCCGCTCTGGCATGTCCCAAGTGTAACTTATCATAGAGAGTAACCCCACAAACATACATCCTAACCTCGTTATCCTTAAGGGGTATGAACTCCTCTTTTCTCCTGGTCAGGGTATTATATACTTTCAAAGGCAATTTATTCCTCTTGTTTTACACTGGCAACTGTCCAACAGCAGACCCCCCTTTTTTCACCTAAAAATCCTAATCCCTCCGAGGTGGTAGCTTTAATCCCGATTTTTTCGGGCTCTATTTCCAAAACATTAGCGATATTTTTTTTCATACGGGGAATGTAAGAGGCAAGTTTAGGTTGTTCAGCTACTAGAGTAGAATCGAGATTATTTACCCCATAACCATTTTTTTTTAGCAGCTGGAGAATCTGCTTTAACAAAATTAGACTGGAAATCCCCTTGGTGGTAGGGTCATTGTTTGGAAAAAAAGAGCCTATGTCCTTTTTTCCAACTGCACCTAAAAGGGCATCTGCAATGCTATGCACAAGAACATCGGCGTCTGAGTGCCCAGATAGACCCAGGGAATGAGGAATACTTACTCCCCCCAGGATGAACCTCCTTCCCTTTACCAGAGGATGTACGTCATAGCCTATACCTACCCTCATCCCCCTCTTCCTTCTAAAATCGTCTCAGCAAATTTTAAATCTAGAGACGTGGTAATTTTAATGTTTGTTTCTTCCCCTGGTATTATTTTAACTTTTTCTCCTAATCTCTCTACCAGACCAGCATCATCACTGGCCCACCGTCCTTCCTTTTTGGCTTCCTTATACGCCTTCAAAATCAAGTCTTTTCTGAATCCTTGGGGCGTCTGGATAGAGTAAAGCCTTCTTCTATTCAAGGTTTTTTTTACTGCATTGCCTTCTTCTGTCTCTTTTACCGTTTCTCTCATGGGAATTCCTAGAACCACCGCCTTATATTCTTTTGCCTGATTAATTACTCTTTCTATAAGATGGCAGCTTATTAGTGGACGAACTCCATCATGGACAAGGACAATATCTGTGCTGGTATCCAACTTCTGCAGCCCTTCAAAAACCGAATCACCTCGTTCTTTGCCCCCTTCCACTATTGCCTTGACCTTCTTGTATCTGGATGAAGAAATCACTGTCTCCTTTGCATATTTGCTCATCCCCGGGGGAACAACCAGGATAATGTTATTAATTAATTTACATTCTTCGAATCTTTCTATGGTCCAGGCAAGAAGGAATTTCCCCCCCAGAAGACAGAACTGTTTAGGGCGAAAATCAATAAACCTCGCTCCTTTTCCCGCTGCCACAATGATCGTCTCAATTTTCAATTCGCCTTTCCCTTCACTCTTCTCTTTCTCTCCTTGCCAGTCTCATTCTTTATCTCAGTAAATATCATTTTACCAGTGGTGGTCTGAAGAACAGAGGTAACCAAGACCTGCATCTCCTTACCAATGTACTTTTTTCCTCCCTCTATCACTACCATTGTTCCGTCCTCTAGATAGGCAACTCCTTGATTGGGATTTTCTCCCTCTTTAAGGATACTGATCCTCAGGCTCTCTCCCGGTAAAAGAACAGGTTTCAAAGCAGTAGCTATTTCATTTATATTCATAACTTTTACATTTTGAATTTTAGCTACTTTTTTTAGATTATAATCATTAGTAATTATATCTGCTCCCATTATTTTAGCCAATTGAAGTAGTTTACCATCTACTTCAGGTATACCAGGGAAGTCTTTGTCTACAATTTGTGTGGGGATATTTTCCTGACTCTGGAGTCTATTTAACATATCCAGACCTCTTCTACCCCGAGTTCGTTTGGTAGAGGCCGAAGAGTCGGCGATCTGTTGAAGTTCAGTGAGGATAAAGTTGGGAATGACCAGAATCCCTTCGATGAAACCTATTTCGCAGAGATCAGCTATTCTTCCGTCGATTATCACTGAAGTGTCCAGGATCTTATATTTTGTCTCCCGACCTTGGGCTTTCTTCCCGGTGAGGCGAGATAAAAAATTAGTTATCTCCTCTCCTCTCCTCACAGCCACAGTTAATCCAACGCTGGCAAATATCACGTTAATGAAAAGAAGAATGAAAGGGGCAAGTTGTTTTAGAGGATCAATTAAAAGAATGGGATAGGCTAAAAGATTGGCCAGAACAACCCCTATCGCCAAACCGAGTCCTCCTATCATAAGCCCTCTTATGGAGGCCCTTATAAGGCCCCGTTCAGCAACAACCACGATTGTTGTTATCCACCCCCCCACCAGAGTGGGCATCCATGGATCAAAACCCAGGTTATCTGCTACTCCGTAGCAGATAACCCCCACTAATATAACAAACAAAGCACGTAGTCTAACCTGCTCCATTTTCATAGATTTTGTCTCCTTGATAGTGAAGAAATCCCGTGACTATCTTGTCTTTTTCTTATTAACGTTTGACTAACAAGGCTCCGTCTCTTAGCCTTTCCAATTCTCGTTTTATAGAATTAGCCCTTCTTTCTCCGACTTCGTTGATTTCGGTTAGCTCCAGAACAGTAGAGTTCATAATACTTGGCAGATCTCCCAGAGCCTTTACCACATTCTCTATTACCGCGGAAGGCAGGTGAGGAACCTTGGACAAAATCCGATATCCCCGGGGAAAGACAGATAAATCGAGATTTTCAGAACTCGTCCCATAACCTAACGCATTGGTGATGCTGGTTAAATCTAGTAGCTCGTCCATACTTATCTCTTCCAATTCCAGAAAAACCTGTTCATAATCTTTTTTAGCATAATCTCTTATTATTTGCCTATTTTCATGCAAAGTGTTTCCTATTATTTCCTTTAATTGCATCTCTATCAGTCGTGCCTCCTCCCCCAATTCTACCATGTATTTTTCTATTTCCTCCTTTATTTTCTTTATTATCTGGCCTCTCTGAATAGCCTTTACAACATCTAGTAATCTTACCTCGTCCTGAAATTCCAAAAGTTCCAGCTGCGTTAGAACCTCATGGAAAGTAGCTCGATATCCTTCCAGGGTTAGCAGAGCTTGATTTGCCTTACTCATAAGTTCTGGCGGAGTCTTTAGAACATACTTCATATTCCCCTGGTAAAGGCTAATTGTTCGACGAGATTGAGAAATAGCAATTACTGGGCAACTTGTCTGTTTAGCCATTCGCTCAGCAGCTCGATGACGAGTTCCTCTCTCACCTGTGGCAATAAGATAATCAGGGACCAGTTCAGTATTAGCATACAATATCCTTTTTATATCTTCGGACAAAACAATCGCTCCGTCCATCTTAGCCAGCTCAGCTAGAGAAGTCGGGGTAAGGTGACAATTCACTTTAAAGCCCCCCTCAATAGCACCAAGCACCTTTTCTGTATCCCCAACCACGATCAATCCACCGGTACCGGCTTGAAGGATTATCTCGAGTCCCTGTCCCAGAAGAGCTCCAGGAGCTACCAGTTTAAGAAATTTAAAGAAGTCTTCTTCCTTAACTTTCCCATTTTTGGGCATATCTAAAGCTCCTTGGTTCCTCTTTCTAATGCCTCCTTGACGCTGCTTACTTTGATGAGCTTCATTTCAGAAGAGATCTTGGTATCCTTTGATCCAAAATAAGGAATAAGACACCGGTTGAATCCGAGTTTCCTTGCTTCTTCTAATCTTTTTTCCATGAATCCCACTGGACGAATTTCTCCGGCGAGCCCTATCTCCCCCACCGCTACCGCTCCTTTTAAAAAAGGCTTATCTTTGAAACTGGAAGCAATAGCTAAGACTATAGCCAGGTCACAAGCTGGTTCGTCTACTCTCATTCCTCCGGCTACATTCAGGTAAACATCTTGATTATAAAAACGCATATTTCCTCTTTTTTCTAATACCGCCAGCAATAAACAAAGCCTGTTATAGTCCATTCCCTGAGTTACTCTTCTAGGAATAGCAAGAGTTGAGGAGGTTACCAGAGCTTGAATTTCCACCAGGAAACTTCGACTTCCCTCTACAGTTGGCACTACTGCTGTTCCTGAACTATCTCTATCCAAAGAAGGGTCTCCTAAGAAGAGCTTGGAGGAGTCGAGGACCTCTCTTATGCCATCTTCTTCCATTTCAAAAATCCCAATCTCCGAAGTAGGTCCAAATCTGTTTTTTACCGCCCGCAAGATTCGGTATCGATAATCTTTCCCCGATTCGAAATAAAGAACTGTATCTACAATATGTTCCAAAACTCTGGGTCCGGCAATGGCTCCCTCTTTGGTGACATGGCCTATCAAAAAAATAGTTATCTTTTTCTGCTTGGCCAACTTCATCAAATGGGCAGTGGACTCTCTTACTTGAGAAACAGAACCGGGAGCAGAACTATAGTCCTCTCTATAGACAGTCTGTATGGAATCTATAATGACTATCTTGGGCTCCAAATCATTAATCTGCTGAGTGATCTCTTCCAAATTAGTTTCTGAGGAAACATAAAGATAGGCCGAGTCTATTCCTAACCTTGTAGCCCGTAATTTGTTCTGCTCTATGGATTCCTCCCCCGAAATATAAAGAACCAGAGATTTTGGGGAGCTGAGTCTGTTCGCTATCTCTAGTAAGAGGGTAGATTTTCCGATGCCAGGTTCGCCCCCCACTAATATTAAGCTCCCGGGAACTACTCCTCCTCCCAGGATCCGATCAAATTCATCTACTCCACTCAAATAGCGCGCCAGGGTAGATCTTTCAATTTCCTTTATAGGCACAGGCTTGCTAGAGGTGAGAGAGAGACCACGGGTGAAAACTCCTTCTTTCAGCTTTTCCTCAGAGATACTGTCCCATTCACCACATTCAGGACATCGACCAAGCCATTTAAAAGAGAGATAACCACAATTCTGGCAGACAAATCTAGTTTTCCTCTTCTCCACTATTAATATACCTCTTTTAGCAGATCTATACTTTGCAGAGCTCTTCCTGTCCCAATGGCTACACAAGAGAGGGGATCATCGGCTAGTTGAGCTTTGATACCGGTTGTTTTCTCTATCAGCTGAGGGAAATTTTTCAATAGACTTCCACCTCCGGTGAGGATAATGCCTCTCTCAATTATATCTGCCGCTAACTCTGGAGGCGTCTTTTCCAGAACTGCCTTCACTCCTTCCACAATGGAAGATAAAGGCTCAGACAGAATTTCGGAGATCTCCTCAGCACTGATCTTAACCCTTTTGGGTAGTCCAGTCACTAGATCCCTACCCCTTACTTCGAATTTTTCCTTCTTAGGGGGTAAAATGGCGTAGCCTATTTTCGTTTTTATATATTCGGTGGTAATTTCTCCCAGAGCCAGATTATGGTGTTTTCTCATGTACCTACCAATGGCTTGATCCTGTCTGTTGCCACCTGTACGAAGTGTCTGGGCGGCAACGATATCTCCCATGGAAAGTACGGCAATATCGGTAGTTCCTCCGCCCACGTCAACTACCATATTTCCTTGCGGTTTAGCAATGTCTAAATTTGCTCCTATAGCTGCAGCTTTGGACTCGTCGATAAGGAAAACTTTCTTAGATCCAGCTTGAATGGCGGCATTCACCACGGCTCTTCTCTCCACCGAGGTTCCCCCCGTAGGTATACAGATCATAAGGTAAGGAGGAAAGAAAATCCATCTACCATAAACCTTCCTCACATAAAACTTAAGCATACTTTCGACGATCTTATAATCAGCAATGACCCCATTTTCAACTGGTCTTATAGCTGAAATACTGCCCGGTGTCCTTCCCAACATGTCCCTGGCTTCGGTTCCAATAGCTAAAATTTTGCCAGATTCTTTATCTATCGCTACTACGGAAGGCTCATTAAAAACTATTCCTTTACCCTCCACATAGACTAAACTGTTAGTGGTCCCCAGATCTATTCCAATTTTTTTGCCCACAGAAAACATTTTAATCTTCCACCCTGGTGATTTTCGCTCCCAGTTTAGATAATTTTTCCTCCAATCCCTCGTAACCCCGGTCGAGGTGATGAACGCCGTCGATCTCGGTGGTTCCCTCAGCGGCCAATCCGGCTAAAGTCAAGGCAGCGCCTCCCCTTATGTCAGGAGTCCTGACCACAGCACCTTTTAGACAGCCCACGCCTTTTGTCCTTACCTGTGACTTGTCTACTTCAATCCTTGCTCCCATTTTCCTTAGGCCTCGAACGTGAGTGAATCGGCCCTGAAAGATGGTTTCTCTAATTAGGCTGGTTCCCCGAGCCAGACAGGCAAGAGCTGTTATTTGAGGCTGTAGATCAGTAGAGAATCCCGGATAGGGAAGTGTTTTTACTCTGATGGGCTTTAAGAGATCTCCTCCCTTGACTCTCACCCAGCGGTCAACAGCCTCTATCTCTGCTCCCATCTGCCTTAATTTAACAAAAAGCGAGGTTAGATGACTTGAACAGATTTCTTCTAATGATATCTCTCCTTTAGTAATAATGGCGGCTATTATCAAAGTTCCTGCTTCAATACGATCAGGAATAGTTCTGTGGTGCACGCAGTTAAGCTGTCTTACTCCCTCGATTTTGATCAAGTTTGTCCCCTCTCCCTCAATCTTGGCTCCGGCATGCTTGAGAAAATTAGCTACGTCTACTACTTCTGGACTAGAGGAGGCATTTCTTATAAGAGTTGCACCCTTGGCTAGACTGGCCGCCAGCATTAAATTTTCTGTAGCTCCCACGCTGGGAACATTCAAATAGATGCTGCTGCCTTGAAGACTTCCTTTAACGCTCGCCTCAATGTATCCGTTATTTACTTCTATCTTGGCTCCCAGTTGTCTTAATCCCTTGATATGTAGATCCACCGGTCTCCTACCTATATCACATCCTCCCGGAAGACAAACCCGAGCATGGCCCCGACGGGCCAAAAGAGGACCCAAAATTAAGATAGAAGCTCGCAAAAGCTTAACCGGTTCATAAGGGGCCTCATAGTAGAAAAGATGCGTAGAATCGATTTCTAAAGTTCTATTCTTCCTTCTTACTTTGACCCCTAAACCCTCTAGTACCTGAGTCATGGTCAATATATCAGTAAGATAGGGAACATTTTCAAGCCTTGATATCCCCTCCGTGAGCAGGCCCGCGGCCATGAGCGGAAGAGTGGCGTTCTTGGCTCCATTTACCTTTATTTTCCCTTTCAGGGGAAATCCTCCTTCGATGACGAACTTGTCCACTTACAGCTCCTTCTGGTTTTTGATGATCCTGATCTCCGAGTTTGTAGTCAGCTCCTTCAACCATTCTTGCATACTTTCTTTTCCCTTTTCTTCTTTTAGATACTCTTCGATTTTCTTCTCACAGTTAATAAAATCAAGCTCTTTTCTCTTTTTTAATTGGATAACGCGATAAAAATCCTCCTTCTCTTCCTTTACCTTTACTACCTCTCCTTCCTTAAGAGAAAGAATCACCGCTCTTAAACTCGGCTTTATCTCCCTAAGGCTAATCCACCCTAATTCACCTCCGACATTATTGTCTAAAGAAAACTTTCTGGCCAGAGCCGCCAAACTTTCCCCTTTTTTTAATTGTTGGAGGACGAGGTCAGCTGTGACCTTACTTTTAACTATAATTTGAGCTATTTGGATCTTTCCTGCGTTTGCCAGATTCTTTTTGTGGCTACGATAAAACTGAGCGACTCCCGCTTCTGAAATATCTTGTCCATCTAGATATTTCTTTAACTTTAAATAAAACTCTCTTGTTTCCCTATCTTTTATTCTAATGTTCTTATCAATCTTTTCCTCCTTTTGGTGCTTTAGCCTATCTCGGAAAATTTTCCTTCTTAGCCATTTCTGGTACTCGCTTACGGTCAGTCCGCCTTGAGCTAAAGCTTGCTCAAATTCGGCATCAGAAAAATCTGCTTTAATTTCAACCAGAGCTTTTTCCACCGTCTCAGAGCTTACCGATATTCCTTCTCTTTCAGCTTCTTGGTAAAGAATGAAATCCTCTATGATATCCTCGAACTCCCAATTTCCTCCGCTTAGGAATATTACCTGCTCTAGCTGTCTTTGAGTAATGATTTCTCCGTTAACCACTACTACTACTTCGTCAATCAACTCATCCCCACAAGCAAACCTGGTCCCTATCACTATAAGAAAAACCACAAAAAAGGAAAAAATCCCATTCATCTTACTCTATGCCTCACTCAGAGTATAGCACATCTTTGAGCCGTTGTAAAATCTTCTCTAAAGATACCAAAAGTTCTTTCCCCTCACCTTTTTTAGAGATGATTAAATTTCTCTCATCCAGAGGAAAGGACTGAACTTCAGGTGAAAGTTTTCTTTGGATCTGAACTCGGCTATCTTGATTAAGGGGGGTGAAAGGAGAGAAAGTAGTCCAGATTTTAGATCCTTTGCTTCTGAGACACACAATCCCCAGCTCCTTAGCTATAAGTTTTATTCGCAGGAGGCTAAGGAGATTTTTCGTCTCAGCCGGTAAAGGTCCGTAGCGATCCCGCAGCTCCTCTTTTAATTTAAGGATCTCCTCATGGTTCCTTATCTCCCCTATTCTTCGATAAAACTCAAATCTCTGTTCTTGGTAAGGCACATAGGAGGAAGGAATCCGAGCTTCCACCTTTAGATCTAAACTTATGGGTAGAGATGGTTTGACCTTTTCTCCACGTAATTTTTTAATCTCCTCGGAGAGAAGCTCTGAATAAAGAGTAAATCCTACCGCAGCTATGTGACCGTGCTGTTCTCTACCCAGAAGATTTCCCGCTCCTCTTATCTCCAAATCCTGCATAGATATGCGAAATCCAGAGCCAGGTTCTTTAAACTGGTTAATAACTTCCAGTCTTTTGCGGGCTTCATGAGTAAGTGATTTAGCTGGAGTAAAGAGAAAATAAGCGTGTCCCCTTAACCTGCCTCTACCAACTCTCCCTCTCAATTGATAAAGGTCAGCCAGACCAAATTGTTCGGCTCCTTCCACAATCAAGGTATTTACATTGGGCATATCTATGCCTGATTCGATAATGGTAGTGCATGTTAAAACATTGTATCTTCGTTCAAGAAAATCCCGAATAACTTTTTCAAGCTCTCTTGAAGGCATTCTTCCATGCGCCACGGCAACTTTAATTTGGGGAACCAGCGCCTTTATCTTTTCGGCAACTCTATAAATTCCCTCAATCCGATTGTAAAGATAGAAAACCTGACCTTTCCGCCCCAGTTCTTCAATTATAGCCCCTCTTATTAGCTCCTCATTATACTCTGCTACCTGCGTTTCCACATTGAGTCTCTCTTTAGGAGGAGTAACGATCATGCTCATCGATCTGACTCCCATTAACGACATATAGAGAGAGCGAGGAATAGGAGTTGCACTGAGGGTGAGGACATCCACTGAACTTCTGAGTTCTCTTAGCTTCTTCTTTTGTATAACTCCAAATCGTTGTTCCTCATCAATGATGACCAGACCTAGATCCTTAAACTCTATGTCTTTTTGTATTAGCCTATGGGTGCCTATGACAATGTCAACTCCTCCATTCTTGAGCTCAGCTATGATATCTTTTTGTTCTTTAAGACCTTGAAAACGGGATAGCATCTCGATCCGAATAGGATAAGCTGCTATTCTCTCTCTGAAGGTTCGGTGGTGCTGTTCGGCCAAAATAGTGGTAGGAACCAGCATAGCTACCTGCTTATTGTCCATTACCACCTTAAAGGCTGCTCGCATAGCCACTTCCGTCTTTCCATATCCTGCATCTCCACATACCAGTCTATCCATAGGGCTAGGATTCTGCATATCCTGTTTTACCTCATGAGTGGCTCTTAACTGGTCAGGGGTCTCCTGATAAGGAAAAGAAGCCTCGAATTCAAGCTGCCAGTCAGTATCAGGAGAGAAGTGATAACCCGGTATCACTTTTCGAATAGAATAAAGTCGAAGAAGAGAAGAAGCAAGGTCTCGAGCAGCTTTTCTGACTCTTCTCTTGGTTAATCTCCACTGCCCCCCTTCTAGGCTGTAAATGGGAGGCGGGTGATCAGAATCTCCCATATATTTATGCAATCGGTCTAGTTGGTCCAGGGGAATGTAAAGTCTATCAGTTCCTTTGTAATTTACCTGAAAATAGTCACATTTTCTTCCCTGCAGCTTCAAGGTTTTTATCCCACTGAATTTACCTATTCCATGATCAATATGTACCACATAATCGCCTCCTCGAAGTTCGGTCCATCTTTCAATCTTCTTTTCCTCTTCACCAACCCATCTCTGCCTTCTTTCTCTATAACGTTTAAAGATATCCTCATCAGTTATAAGGACCTGTTTTACCTCATGGAAAACAAAACCTCTCCTCAGATCACCCAGAGAAATGAGAAGAGGAGGAAAGTCCTCAGACACGGAAAACTTCTCTTTTAATGGTATTTCGAGATCTCTTTCTTCAAATAGCTCCTTCAATCTTTCACCCTGCCCTCGATTGGGGGTCAGAAGAACTATTTTGTATCTTCTTTTTCTCCATGATTTTATGTCCTGAATTAACAAATCAAAATGACCCTGGTAAGAAGGTAAACAGTTGCAGGAAACTGACATACTCTCCCGGGGCTTCATCCAGGAGGTCTTTCGGGCCAAGGTGGAAAGATACAAATGAGGAGACTCCAAAATAGGTTTAAGTGTTTTATCCTCAGGATTTGCCCATTTTTCTGGCCGATCCTGAATCTCGCCCGGTTCATCTAAAATTATAGCAAAGGAAGGAAAAGCCTCAAATAAAGAATAAAGTCTTCCATCTGTCTTCTTGCTCAAAGCTAGCTCATCTTTAGAAGACAAAACAACCTCTCTTTTCTTTCCCACGGAGGACTGCGTCTCGGGATTAAATTCTCTAATCGATTCTACAGTATCTCCAAAAAGCTCGATCCTGATAGGTCTGAGGTAAAGAGGAGAATAAAAATCTACAATCCCTCCCCGAAAGGAATAATCACCTTTTTCTTGCACCAAGGGAAAAAACTCATATCCTCCTTCAGTCAAGTGTTTTATAAGTGTATCTCGATTTACCGTCTTCCCTCTTTTCACTAAAAAACAATCCTCATCCAAGCTAGATGCCTCTGGCACTTTTTGGCGGAGAGCATCTAAAGAGGATACTACCAGGATGTTATCTTCTTTCCTCAATTGATGCAGAATCCTAAGACGTTTTCCAGTTTGGTCCTTTTCTTGAGATGGAAAAAGGGAAATTTTTCCGTCTGAGGGAAGCAAGGGAAGCAAATCTTGGTAGGTATTCTCAGCCTCTGATTCACTGGGAAGAACTAATAAAAAAGGAACCTTCAACTCTTTACTCAGGAGGGCTACTACATATAATTTAGCCTCCTGAGTCAAGCCGTAAAGCCAATAGGGAATAATTCCTTGTTTTATCTTTTGAAGACATACCTCAAGTTTGTTCCTTGCCAACTACAACCCTTTCCTCCCTTAGTTTTCTTTGAAGAGATCCGATCAGGGGGTCCATCTCTCCATTCAAAATACCTTCCAAATTATGCAGGGTTAAGTGAATCCGGTGATCGGTAACCCTGTTTTGTGGAAAGTTGTAAGTCCTGATGCGCTCCGATCTTTCTCCACTTCCAATCTGATTTTTTCTTTGCTTAGAGATCTCTCTTTGCTGCTCACTTTCTTTTCTCTGAAGGAGCTCAGCCCGCAGGACTCGCATGGCTTTAATTTTATTTTGATGTTGGGATCTTTCATCCTGACATTGGATTATAATGCCGGTAGGTCTATGAGTGATTCTTACTGCAGAATCGGTAACATTTACGTGCTGCCCTCCTGCTCCTCGAGAATGAAAGGTGTCTATCCGTAGATCTTCAGGCTTTATCTCAACTTCTACTTCCTCGGCCTCGGGAAGGACCGCTACCGTTACAGTCGAGGTATGAATTCTACCACTCGATTCTGTAACAGGTACTCTCTGTACCCGATGCACTCCACTTTCAAAGCGCAGGGTAGAAAAAACATCTCTTCCTTCAATGGCAAAAACCGCTTCCTTAAAGCCTCCTCTATCTGTAGGGCGGTGATTTATGTTCTCTATTGTCCAACCACGTTTTTCTCCAAAACGAGTGTACATTTTATATAGATCAGCAGCAAACAGAGCCGCCTCTTTTCCCCCTGCTCCAGCACGAATCTCCACAATTACATTCCGGTGAGAATATCGGTCACCAGGTTTCAAAAGATCTGAAAGTTTTTTCTCTATCTCTGCCAGCTCATTGTTTAGGCTCTTTTTTTCCTCTTCGGCTAATTCTTTAATCTCTTGAGTCTCTTTCTTATCCTCCAGAATATCCTCTAGATTCGTTATCTCATTTTGAATCTTCTTATATTTTTGCCAGAGAAAAAAAGTTACTTCTAGTTCTCGATATTCCTTGCTGTATTTTTCTAGAAGCTGTCTATTTTCTAAAACATTAGGATCGGAAAGAAGTCTACCGAGCTGTTGGTATCGAAATTCGACTTTGTCTAAACTAGCTATCTCGGATCTCTGCATCAAAGAATCCTTATTATTTAATTACCAGTTTTTTTAAATTTCAATGCTATTATACACTTGGCAACTCTTTTGTCAATTCCTTCACTTCGCTACCCAGAAATCGACTCAGTCGATTTTCGATCCCGTAATCCTCTCATAAGCCTCAAGATATCTTTGGGAGGTTTTTTTAATTATAGCAGGAGAAAGAGAAGGAGCAGGGGGAGTCTTATCCCAATCCAGACTTTCTAAGTAATCTCGCACAAACTGCTTATCAAAATATACCTGGTGATGGCCGGGTCGATAATCTTTCTTAGACCAGAATCTTGAGGAATCTGGAGTTAAGAGTTCGTCAATCAGGATAACCTTACCCTGATTGAGTCCAAATTCGAACTTGGTGTCTGAGAGAATAAAACCTCTAGACTCTAAATACTTACTGGCTCTTTCGTAAATCTCTAGACTTATCTTTTCCAATTTCTGTGTTAGTGTGACTCCGATCACTTTCTTCATTTTTTCCTTGGTGATGTTGATGTCATGGCCACTCGCTGCTTTGGTCGCCGGAGTAAAGATGGGCTGAGGGAACTTGTCAGCTCTTTTCAATCCGGAGGGAAGCTTGATACCTCCTACAGACCTGTGCCTCTTATACTCCTGGTAGGCAGAACCAGCCAGATATCCCCTTACCACACATTCAATCTTAATGGGTAAGCTCTTTCTCACCAGCATAGATCTTCCTCTAAGAAGATCTCTAAATTCTCTTAATTTGGAAGGAAAATCCTCTTCTTTGGTAGTGATTAAGTGATTGGGGATAATGTCTCGGGTAAGATTAAACCAAAACTCCGACAGACCAGTTAAAATTTTACCTTTATATGGAATTCCAGCAGACAGCACACAATCAAAGGCTGAGATTCTATCGCTGGCTACTATGAGAAGCTTTTCTTTTAGATCATAAAGATCACGTACTTTTCCTTTTTTAAAGATTTTTAATCCAGGAAGATTTGTCTCTAGTACTACTTTATCGGTAGGCAATTTTTAGATGCTGCTGGATTGATGCCTCAGCTATTTCTCATCCTGCTCTAACTCGACATTCCAGTAGGCAAGATCCAGAAAGTCTTTCCAACTTTCCTCAACCACGTTGTCGAGAGTGTATCTAACTAAAGACCTCCAGTGAGGCCTTTTTGGAGTTCTAATGAGACTCATTCCAGCCTCGGTCAAAGTTCTATTTCCCTTGCGAAGATTACAGGGGACACAGGAACAGACAACATTCTTCCAGCTATCCTTCCCTTGTCGGGACAAGGGAACCACGTGATCCAGGTTCAAATCTTGGGACTTAAATTTTCTTCCGCAGTATTGACACGTATTTTCGTCCCTCTTATAGATATTTTTGCGGGTAAACTTCACTCTCCGCGGAGGAAAACTATCGTACACGAGCAGGAGTATGACCCGAGGTATCCTAATTTTATAGGTAATCGTTCGTAATATCTCGCTATCCTTAGAACGGTTTTGAGAAAAGTCTCTCCAATCCTCAAAACCAAAGGTATAAAAAGAGCCACCTTTTTTCAGTACTACCTGGGCATGCCTTAGGTAAAGCAGGCAAAGGGCTCTCCTGACCGAACACACGCTAACTACCTGCCATAGCTTATTTAGAACCAATACTTCACTACTGAGAACGTCGGTTGACAATGCGATCAACTCCTAATTTTTCGCTTTATAGTAATATAAATTAAAAGGATTGTCAAGAGACGAAATAGTTCTGTTAATTAAAAATTACTTTTTACTTGACAACTTCTTTTTATCTGTTATAATCTGGACAGTGGGAGTAAACGGAATTGAATTTCAAAGGCCTAGCAAGCGGCCTGTTTAGTCTTTTTTTGCCGGCAGATTGCAAGATATGCGGCAAAGCTCTTGAACCCTTGAACTTCAGCTATATCTGTGAAAACTGCTGGGACCGCGTAAAATTGTTAAAGATGCCCCATTGCTCAAGGTGTGCCAAACCATTTCCTGCCTCCCTTGCCTCCCTGGAAGTTCCCTCTCTTTTGTGCACAGAGTGCAGCCAGGACTCATCGCCCTTTAAGAAAATCTTCGTTCCCACCCTTTACCAAGGAGTGATGAAAGATGCGATCCATCTTCTTAAATATCGCAGAAAGAAAGGGATAATGAAACAATTGGAAAAAATCCTCAAGGTCTATTTTTTTCAGACAGACTTTCCTTTCTCGAAATTTGATCTGGTAGTCCCTATCCCTTTACATCGGAAAAAACTAAGGGAAAGAGGATTCAATCAAGCTGAATTGTTAGCCAGAGTGATAGCTACACATTTTGGCCTCAAATTAGTTAAGAACAATCTCCAAAGAGTCAAAGCAACCAAAAGCCAAACTTCATTGAGCAAGAAAAAACGGATAGAGAATATAAAAGGAGCATTTCAATTCAGAAACAAAGGTAAATTCCAAGCAAAAAAGATACTTTTAGTTGACGATGTCTATACAACGGGAACAACGGTTAGAGAAGCAGCAAGAGTTCTTAAAAAAGCAAAGGCCAGAGAAACTTACATATTTACCTTGGCCAGAGCTTCCTGAAAGTCTATGTTGACAAACTTATTTTCCTATATTATAATCTCCCATAATTGATTTTGAGTAAATGCTCAGTAAACGCCGTGTCACATTGGATTTTCAGGGTAGCCGCACCCTTTAGAGTGCGCAGGCTAAAGCCTGCGACTACCAAAAATGACGGGGTTCACTGAATACTTACGATTTTGAGGCGTTAAGAAGACTTTTGCAACGCAGTTTTTGAATTTACAGGAGGTGAAGTATGTCGGAAGAAGGAACGGTCAAGTGGTTTGATGACCGTAAGGGTTATGGGTTCATTGAAAGGGAAAATGGCGAGGATGTTTTTGTCCACTTTTCCAACATCGGAGGAGAAGGATTCAGGAGTTTGGAACAAGGCGAGAAAGTTTCCTTCGACGTCCAGGAAGGTGAGCGTGGTCTCCAAGCGGTTAACGTAGTCAAAACATAAATAGCACGCTTGATTTTCCGAACTTTACCCGGCTGAACGGGTATGGTAGAAAGTGAAGAGTTCAATATTATGATCTTGAAACTTTTATTATAGTTGTTCGGCCGGGATTTGTCTTGATTGTTAAAGATCACCGGGAAGGGAGATAGAGCCATGCAGGTGGAAGTAAGCAGGACTCACGTTCCAGTGAGCGCGGATTTTGATAAGCATATCAGGAAAAAACTTCAAAAAATAAATAAATACCTGCGGCGGGTCTTCTCCGCACGGGTAAGGATTAAAGAGGAAAAAAAGAGGTATTTAACTGAGGTTAATGTTGTAGCTGATGGCTTTACCATCCATGGAGATGGATCGAGTCCTGATTTATATAGCTCGGTGGAGAGTGCCATCGATAAAGTAAACAAACAGGCTAAGAAGTTTAAAGAGAAAATCAAGTCACACAGATCCCGCATGCGGACGGAAAAAAGAGGTTTATTGTCCACTATTTCCCAGGAGTCTGTTCATAGCAATTATCCACAGATAACCCACATCACTAGAGCGATTGCCAAGCCTATGACCGTGGATGAAGCATTTGGGGAACTCTGTTTATCGCAGGATAGATTTTTTTTCTTTCTAAACACCGATACCAACCAGATTAATGTCCTTTACTTAACAGATGATGGTAACTTCGATTTAATGGAGCCCCAAATATAAATATTGATAGTTGAAGTTAGCCCATTTTCATTCTGGAATGCTCACTTCTAACAAAAGGAGGCTAAGGTGCAGATAAAGAGTTTTCTGGATAAAAGAGCTATTAAGGCAAGGTTAGAGTCCCGCACCAAAAAAGAGGTACTAAGAGAGTTGACTGACCTATTGGAAAAAACCGGTCAGATTACCGATCAAGAAGAGTTTTTAAGAGTCATTCAAGAAAGGGAAGAATTGGGAAGTACAGGCATCGGATATAATATAGCCATTCCTCACGCTCGTTGTTCAGGGATCAAATCTCTGGTAGGGGCGTTCGGTATATCCAAGGGGGGTATCGATTTCGACGCTTTAGATAAGGAGCCAGTTAATTTATTCTTTATGTTAGCTGCTCCCAAAAATGCCGCCGGAGATTACTTAAAAGCCTTGGCGACAATCTCCCGTCTCTTAAGACGTAAAAAGTCTCGCCAGGCCTTGATGGAAGCACGGACAGTCGAGGAAATTGAGGAGATCATCGAGGCAGAAGAAGCTTAAGGATATCAAGGAGAAAAGAACGTAGTTAAGTCAGCAACGTGAATGGCATAAGGAGTGACTGATGAGTCAAGAAAAGTACTTATTCACTTCCGAATCAGTGACAGAGGGACATCCAGATAAAATCGCTGATCAGATATCGGATGCTGTACTAGATGCCGTGTTAGAAGAAGATCCTAAGGGAAGAGTGGCCTGTGAGACTTTAGTCACGACAGGTCTCGTTTTTGTAGCTGGAGAGATCACCACGAAATGTTACGTAGATATACCCAGGATAGCTCGCCAAACAATAAAAGAGATAGGGTATACGCAGGCAAGTTTTGGTATTGACTATAAGAGTTGTGCAGTTATTACTTCAATCAACGAGCAATCACCAGATATTGCCTTGGGTGTGGACCGGGATGGAGCAGGGGATCAGGGAATGATGTTTGGTTATGCTACTACGGAAACCCCTGAATTCATGCCTCTTCCCATAGTTTTGGCCCATCGGTTGACGCACAGATTAGCCGAGGTGAGAAAAAAGAAAGTTCTCGCCTATCTTCGACCGGACGGGAAAGCTCAAGTCACCGTAGAATATGAGAACGGGGTACCAAAAAAGGTAACCTCGGTGGTTATCTCTGCTCAACATAGTCCTGAGGTGGAAGTAGAGAATATCGAAGATGAGATAATAGACAAAGTGATAAAGCCCTGCATTCCCGATCGATATAGAAATGAAGAGATGGGTTATTATATAAATCAGACCGGGAGCTTTAAAATAGGCGGTCCTCAAGCAGACACCGGCCTTACCGGAAGAAAAATAATCATGGATACTTACGGAGGAGTGGGTTCCCACGGTGGAGGATGCTTCTCAGGAAAAGACCCTAGCAAGGTGGATCGCTCAGGATCTTACATGGCCCGTTATATTGCCAAAAATTTGGTGGCTTCAGGGATCACTGAGAAATGTGAAGTGCAACTTGCCTATGTGATTGGAAAGAGGGAGCCTGTTTCTCTTATGGTAGGTAGCTTTGGTAGCGGGAAAATCCCGGAATCCAAAATGAAAGAGCTTATCCGCGATAACTTTGATCTTACTCCAGGGGGGATGATCGAAACGTTGGATCTTCTTCGTCCGGTTTATAAGAAAACCGCCTCCTATGGTCATTTTGGTCGCAGTGATCCCGAGTTCACTTGGGAGAGGATAGATCTTGCTGAGAGTTTAAGAAAACAAGCCGGGCTATAAACCTCAAGAGTGAATCTCAATGTCTTCTCCGACCTTTGCCCCTAAATCCCTGGCAGCAGAATCTTTATTTTTGTCAATCTCCAGATAGCCAGAACTTCCCCTTAAGACAACAAACTCACCGGTCTTTACCCCAGCAAAGGCTTGAGCAAATTTGGCTTTGATCTTTCTATCTTGATAATGTATAATTACTTTCTTGGCTAAAGGAGAAATTTCTCTTATGGAGGTAATGATATTGCCAAATTCATCAATATAAATTATTGAATCTTTTTTGAGCTTTAGTAGTTTGATTTTATCGATTCTTTGGCCAAAATCCTCTATTTTTTCCCCCAATGAGATATGAGCAGCCAGGGGAGCAAATAGGTCTCTTCCGTGAAATGTGCTGCTAACTTTTTCAAATCTGGAGGGATCAATCTGAATTATGGTTTTGATCCTCTGGTCTTTCAAGGCCAGGGAAAAAAGACCGTTGTCCGGACCAATGAAATAAAATTTGTCTGTTTTAATAGCCAGGCCGGCTCTGAAGGTTCCTACACCGGGATCAATAACCCCCACATGAATAGAGCCAGGAGGAAAGCGAGAAGAAACCTGCCAGATTAAAAAAGCCCCTTCTAAAATGTCATAATGTCTGGTATGATGCCCAATATCAATGATCTGTACCTTTTCGTTTATAGAAAGAATCACCCCCTTCATCTGTCCCCGATAAAGGTCAGAACTAAAATCGGTGGTTAAGGTAATTATTGGCGTGGAGGGAATCTTCATTCAAGTTCGGGGAAAAATCTGATTGAATTAATCTCCTCAATCATAGATCTAGATAGGTCGTTAGCCTGGCTTGAATATCTTTGAGGAGCTGTACCCTCAAGGAAAGCAAACCAGAGCGTATCCCTAGACTGAGGACTGGCTAGAAGTCCGGTTTCCACATCTATCTTTTTGAAAACTATTCCAGAGGGAGAAGGAAAATCCTTTACCGGTTTTTCCTGTAAGGCCCTTTTCATAAACTCTGTCCAGACAGGAATAGCTACTGCACTTCCTGTCATCTTTTCTCCCAGGGGAGTTGCGTCATCGTTACCTATCCAGACCCCTGCTACCAAGTCGGGAGTAAAACCTATGAACCAGGCATCGATTGTTTTATCGGTAATTTTTTTTGCCGGCCATCCCACTGTTCCGGTTTTTCCTGCACAGGGTCTGTTGAATCCTAAGGAGCGTACTCTTCGACCAGTCCCATAATCGATAGTCTTTTTCAATAGATCAATCATTACAAATGAAGCCTGGGGAGAAAGGACTATTTCTCCCTGGGGAAAATTTTCCTCAATAACCCTTCCTTTTCGATCCTCAACCCTCTGGATAAAGATGGGTTTGACCTTTATTCCGTAATTAGCTATGGTAGCATAGCCTCTTACCATTTCCAGAAGGCTCAACCCCGAGGTACCCAGAGTGAGGGTAAGATCATGATTTAAAAGGCCTTCGATACCTAATCTGTGAGCATAATCAATGACTTTGCCCACTCCTACCTCCTGCAGAAGTTTTACCGAGCTAACATTAATAGAGTGAGTGAACATTTGCCAAAGATAAACTCTTCCCCAGAAATGTTTTTCAAAATTCTCGGGAGACCAATACTCACCTTCTTCTCTTATTTCTCCACTTTTTCCTACCTTTTTGGCTCTTCTGAAAAAGATGGGAGCATCGTAGAAGGGACTGACTGAAGTAAATTTTCTACTATCAATAGCTGCTGTATAAGTAAAAATCTTGAAAGCAGAACCAGTTTGACGACGGGCCTGGGTGGCTCTGTTGAATTGGGATTCAGCAAAATCCCTTCCTCCCACCAGAGCTTTAACCCAGCCGGTATGGGGGTCAATGGCCAATAGAGCCCCTTGGTGATCATTCTCCTTTAAATATGGTACTAGAGTCTCCTCTGCCTTTTTCTGCAAATCCAAATCCAGGCTGGTATAGACCTTAAGTCCTGCCCGCCAGAGCCTCCTATATCCATATTTTTTTTCTATTTTCTGACGGACCCATTCCACGAAATAAGGAGCGTGAAAGATAGCTCCTTTTCTTTCTTTTCCTTTACTTATTGCCACATTTATGAACTCCTCCTTGGTGGTTCTCCACTCATCCTCAGTAATGAAATCAAGCTCCAGCATTCTTTTGAGGATTATCTTTTTCCTTTGGTTAGTATGGTCCGGATGATTTAGAGGAGAATAATAGGTAGGATTTCTTGGAATGGTAGCTAAAAAAGCCGACTCAGCCAGATTTATTTCACCGACGTTTTTCCCAAAATAAAAGGAGGCAGCTTCTCCTACTCCGTAGATTCCCTTTCCAAAATATATTTGATTAAGATACATCTGGAGGATCTCTTTCTTACTGTATCTTCTTTCAATTTGAATGGCTAGAATCGCTTCCTTAAGCTTACGAAGAAAAGTTTTTTTAGGAGTAAGGAAAAGATTTCTGGCTAGCTGTTGGGTTATGGTGCTTGCTCCTTCTGCCATACTCCAAGTTCTCAGGTCAACCCAGGCTGCCTTAAGAATACGCCTGAAATCTATCCCTCGATGTTGATAAAATCTTTGATCTTCGGCGGCAATGAAAGCATTTTGTATCCAAAGAGGAATACGTGCAAGGGTAGCGACTTCTCGTCTTTCCTGAGAAAACTCTGCTAAGATTTCACCATCACCAGAATATATTCTGGTGATCTGGCTTGGCTGATATTCCTCAAGTTGCTCAATATGAGGAAGATTATAAAGATCAGCTACAAAATAACCTCCCAGGATTCCTAGTCCGCTAAAAAAAACCACCAGAGCTAAATAAAGAAGAATCTTTCCCATAGACATGAGCTTATTATCTTTTGATGCCTTTTTTCCTTATTAAAAGCTTTTTCTCTGGCCTTAGGATTCTTGAAATTTTGATACCGTTAACACAGAATAGAAATTTATAAGTATTATATCCGCTGCTAAGGCAAAGTCAAGAATATCTCGGGACTCTTCCCCTCCGTCGCTCTCCCCCTAAATTCAAAACCTGCAGAGCTGACTCGTTAAGGTGACTGATATAAGGCTCCTTTGGGGAAAGTCCCTCGATACGTGTATAAATCTTCTAAATACCAGTGCTTCCCCAAAGAATCAAGACACAGGTGTTTTTTAAAATGTGATCTTCTTTAAGATATGACAGAGCTAATTGTCTTTTTATGCGAAAGTAGTATAATAGGAGAAATCTGTCTAGAGAATGGCGCATTGGATGTCCTGGTAGGTGAGGATAGGCCAAATCGGGACAAGATCTGGCAAACAAGACAGTGCATTCGGGAGGTCTTGGTCAAACTGAGTCTAATTATGACCGACGAGGATGTAGTGGTTCCTCGTAGTTAAGATACTCCTGCTTTTAAGAGGGATTCAGCAAGATAACCAGGAGAGAGGATCTTGTTAGAGCAATGAAAGTAGATGAATGGATCAAGATTAATACTTATCATCACTCTTCTTTTTCTAACATAAGTCGGTTGGTTGAGCTGAAGAAAAAGAAGAATCTTACGATTAGCTTAGCTCTTCCAACATTTAATGAGGAGGAAACGATCGCCGAAGAAATCAACGTGATAAAGGAAATGCTACAAACGGAGTATCCTTTGTTAGACGAGATTGCGGTCATGGATAGCGGTTCCACCGATAGAACCAGACAGTTAGCCCGGGAGGCTGGAGCTAAGGTTTATCTGGCTGATGATTGTCTTCCGGAGTTTGGAAGTATCAGAGGTAAAGGGGAAAACCTTTGGAAAAGCCTTTATGTTCTGGAGGGGGACATCATCGTCTGGATAGATGCCGATATTAAGAACATTCATCCCAAATTTGTCTATGGGACGGTGGGACCACTTTTAGAATACGATCATCTTAAATACGTCAAGGCTTTCTATGAGAGACCTTTGGTGCTCGGAAAGAAGACAAGACCCTTAGGTGGAGGGAGAGTTACCGAAATCTTAGTAAGGCCCCTTTTAGCTAATTTTTATCCAGAACTATCCGGTTTTATCGGGCCCTTGTCAGGTGAGTATGCCGGCAGAAGAGAGATTCTGGAGGCAGTTCCTTTCCGGGTTGGCTATGGAGTAGAAGTAGGTCTCCTTATAGACATTTATGAAAAATGTGGACTGAAAGGTTTGGCACAGGTAGATCTAGATAAAAGAGTCCACAAACACCAGAGGTTAGCTGCTCTGGGTAGGATGTCATTTGCCATTCTGCACACTTTTTTCACCAGATTAAAAGAGAAAGATCTTGTGACTTTCAAAGAAGAGATCTCTGATGAGTTTGAGTTGGTCAAGAGACGTGGAGAAGATATCTTTTTAAAAAAGGAAAGATTTCCTCTCATTGAAAGGCCTCCTATGATCACTGTGGAGCAATATCGACGCAAGAGGGCAAATTGAAAAGGATAATTTTGGTGCGGCACGGCGAAACAAACTGGAATCGGGAAAATAGGATTCAGGGGGGAGTTGATATCCCTTTAAATGAGCGGGGAAAGGAGCAAGCAAGAGATATTGCCTTAAGACTGACTCATACAGTCATTCGTTATATTTATTCCAGTAGGCTTTCCCGCGCTCTTGAGACTGCTATTGAGATAGCTAAGCTTCACAAATTAGAAGTCCTGACCGACAGTAGGTTGGATGAGCTTAGACAGGGGAAATGGGAGGGAATGAAGGTCTCAGAAGTGAGAAGATTGTATCGGGATCTTTACTTAAAATGGGAAGAAGATCCTACTTCAGTTACACCTCCAGGAGGAGAGAGTGTGAGGGAGGCATTCCAAAGAGCGAGGGATTTCTGGACTGAAAATATTCTCCCCAGAGAGGGAACGGGAGTGATAGTCGCTCATAAAGTTATCAATGCCTTAATAAAATTAGTCTTGAAGAATGATAGTCGCCTCAATCTGCTGTGGGGAAAACTGCCCGAAAATGCCCAAATTGAAAAGTTTTCCTTATGATTTCTGGAAAAACAGTAGCTATACTGCACTACTTATCCTCATTTGTCTACTCCTTCTCAAAGAGGATGCCTTGTGGGGAAGTTTCTCGGAGAGAGAAGGGTGGGGGATTTTCTTTGGGAAGATGCGGTGGGGTATCTTCTTTTGTCTTTTTTTCTGCCGCGGGCTCTTCATAAAAGTCTAATAGTTCAGAATGAGCCGCAATTAGAGATCTTAGCTTGGTAAGAAAGAGCTTTTTTTGTCCTTCTAGTTTGGCAATTTCCTCTTTTAGTTTGCCTATTTTTTCCTCACTTTTCTCCGCCATTCTTTTGGCTTTTGATTCTGCCTCCTCGATGATTAATTTAGCTCTTTCCTGGCTACTCTCGGTGATTAGTCCGGCACTTCTTTGGGCTGAGATCAGGGCTTCTTCCAATCTTTCTTCTCTTGAATTATACTTTTCCAACTCTTTTTTTGCTTGATCTAGCTCTTCCGATAGGGCTTTATTTGTCTTTAGAAGCTGCTCATAATCTTTTTTTATCTTCCCTAAGAACCCATCTACCTCTCTTTGGTTATATCCTCTAAAGGAAAGCTCAAATTTCTTTTTCTCAATTTCAGAAGGATCTATGGCCATAGTTTTCTTCCTTACCTATCTTCTTAGCTCTCTCGCTCTTTCGGTGCCCCGAATTACCGCCTGAGCTAGACAGCTCTTGAATCCTCCTTTTTCTAAAACCCTAAGCCCCTCACTAGTAGTACCTCCAGGAGAGACAACCGCTCTTCGAAGCTCATCCAGAGAAATTCCACTTTCTTTAGCCATTTTTGCTGCTCCCAGGGTAGTCTGTATGGCTAGTCTCGAGGCTACTTCCTTGCTGAGTCCTACCTTTATTCCCCCTTCAACTAGTCCCTCAAGAAGGGTATAGATATAAGCTGGTCCACTTCCACTTAAGCCGGTTACTGCATCCTGGAGTTCCTCAGGAACTTCTATTATCTCCCCGGCTGCTCCCAGAATTTCCTTTACTGTTCTCACATTCTCCTCATTTGTACCTCCGGAAGGAGAAATGGCTGATATTCCTTCCCCCATCAAAGCTGGCGAATTGGGCATAACTCGAACAACCGGAATCTCAAGGCTCAACTTTTGCCTAATATAGGAGGTGGTAATCCCGGCCACGATGGAGACTATTAGTTGAGAAGACCGAATTTTATTTTTTAAATTTTCTAGAACTTCGGAAATGTCCTGTGGTTTGACAGCTATGAATATAATATCAACTCCTTTTATCATCGGTTTTATTTTGACCGAAGTATTAACCCCTCTTTCCGAAAAGGAAGAAAGTTTTTCCGGGATCTTGTCACAAACCCATAAACTCTTAGAAGAGACTAACCTCTTTTCTAGAACCGATCTAATTAAAGCCGATCCCATCCTACCTGCTCCAATGAAGCCGATTTTCTCTTTTAGCATTCTAGTCGTCTCCCTCAAATATAGCTCTACCGAGTCTTAGCATATTTGATCCTTCTTCCACAGCAACAGGAAAATCATCACTCATTCCTATAGAAAGCCATTTCATTCTCACTTCTGGGATTTTCTCGACTTTTACCAATTCGAATAGTTCTTTCATTCTACGAAAGTAAGGTCGAGTTTTCTCCGGTTCTACCATGGGAGCGATGGTCATAAGCCCTCGGATAGAAACTCCTTCAAGTTAAGCAGGCAGTCTTACTATAATCAAATCTACGAGTGTGTCAATATAGTAATAAACAGGAGTTTCCCAAAATTCCAGATAAAATCTTCATTTTTTGTCGCTCAGAAAGTCCTTTTCCACTTTGTCATTTTCAGAGTTCCTCTTCAATTCAAGATCTTGGGAAAAACCATGTGAAATTTTGGGGAATGTCCAAACCTAGAAAAAATTGACAAAGGAAACGTTGTATGCTAGCCTCGTCTTGGACCAGGCGAAGGGTTTGAGGCTATTGAGAAGGAGCTAGAGAGAAATGATGATGAACTGGCAGTGGTTCGGGGAAGTCTTTAAGCTAGGGAGAGAATACCACGGTAAAAACAGACGGAGGCAAAAAAGATGAAGATCCTCATGGTGGATGACAACGAGGAGAATCTCCACCTGCTTGAGACCGTGCTGAAGGGGAGCGGCTGATAGAGAGACTTGAGAAGAAGATGCTGGACCTGGAGAAGGCCAACAAGGCACTGAAACAATCGGAGCAGAGATATAGAGAGTTGGTAGACAATGCCAATTGTGCGGTGATAGTCATTGAGCCGACGGGCTATTTGAGTTTTGTTAATCCGAAATTCTGCGAGATGATGGGCTACACTATGGAGGAAGTGAAAAAACTTCACTTGAGCAAGTTGGTTCACCCTGAAGAGTTAGCCATGGTCACGGAAAACTTCAAAAAAAAGCTATCTGGGCAGCAGACTCCTAAAAGTTACAAGGTTCGGGCACTGACCAAGCGAGGAGATGCAATTTATGTAGATTATGATTCCGCTGTTATCAAGAGGAAAGGAAGGATAGTTGGGATACAAGCTGTCATAAGCGACATCACCGAGAGGAAGAAGGCGGAAGAGGCAGTCCGGGAATCCGAAGAGAAATACAGGATGCTTTTCGAAAACGCCAACGATGTGATTCTCTACGTAAACAAGTATGGCAAGATAATCGATATTAACAAGAGAGTCGAGGATATCTTCTGTTACAAGCGGGATGAGGTAGTAGGGAAGAACTTCGTTGAACTCGGAGTCTTAAGGCCGAAGAATATACCGAGAATAGTTAAGCTTTTCCAAAATTCAATAGAGGGTAAAGAAATCATAAATATATTGGAGTTGGAAGTTAAGAATAAAAACGGCAAGATGCTTCCCATAGAAGCGAGTACTAGAGTCATCAAAAGAAACGGTAAAATAGTGGGCACTATGAATATACTCAGGGACATCAGCAAGCGCAAGAAAGCAGAGGAAGAAGTCAAAGCTAAAAGCCAATTTTTGGAGAGCCTTATTGAGCAATCACCACTTCCAACTTTCGTAATAGACTCAGAGGGAATTGTTGTGATGGCCAACAAAGCATTTCTGAAGGCCTACAATGTTCCCAAAAAAGAGGCGGTTCTGGGAATGAATGCCCTAACAGAACCTGCTAATGTGCGGCAGGGCGTAGTCAAGTACATTAAAGAAGCTTTGAGCGGGAAAATAGTTGAAACACCCGAGATAGAGTTTATTTCACCTTACGAAAATAAAAAGACCGTTACAAAAAGCAGGTTATTTCCGATATTTGATACAGCCAACACGCTAACAAATGTTGTGGTAATGCATGAAGACATCACCGAGCGCCAGCGGGCGAAGGATAAAATCAAAGCATCTCTTAAGGAAAAAGAAGCGCTTCTGAGGGAAATTCACCATCGGGTCAAAAACAATTTGCAGATTATCTCCAGTCTGCTCAATCTTCAGTCTCAATATATCAAGGGTAAACAGGTCCTCCATGTGTTCAAGGAAAGCCAGAACCGAATCAAGTCAATGGCGCTCATCCACGAGAAACTGTATCAATCCAAGGACCTGGCGAGGATTGACTTTGCTGAATACGTCCGGAGCCTGGTAGCTGATTTGTTCCGCTCCTATAAAACCGACTCTGTCCTCATTACCCTGAAGACAAATATTGATGATGTTTTCCTGGGCATCGATACGGCCATTCCTTGTGGTTTGATTATCAACGAACTTGTTTCAAATTCTCTGAAATACGCTTTTCCGGAAGACAGGCAAGGCGAAATCCACATTGACCTTCACTCGGAAAAAGAGGGTAAGTTTACCCTGGTTGTCAGCGATAGCGGTGTCGGCTTTCCAAAAGATTTGGATTTCCGAAACACAGAATCATTAGGCCTACAATTAATATGCACATTAGTAGATCAGCTTCAGGGTACTGTAGGGCTTGATAGAACGGGTGGAACCAAATTTACAATTACCTTCACTGAGCCAAAAGATAAGCAGGGAGGTTAAGACAATGGAACCGGCAAAGATCCTGGTTGTTGAAGACGAAAACATTGTAGCCAAGGATATAGAAACCAGTTTGAAACGTTTGGGATATGCTGTTCCCGCTGTCGCATCCTCCGGAGAGGAAGCCGTTGAAAGAGCAGTAGATACTCATCCGGATTTAGTGCTAATGGACATTGTGTTAAGAGGGAAGATGGACGGGGTGCAGACAGCTCAACATATCCGTGATCATTTCAATATTCCGGTGGTTTATCTTACTGCTTATGCAGATGAAAAAACGCTCGAGCGAGCAAAGATGACAGAGCCCTTTGGTTATATACTCAAGCCATTCGAAGAAAGAGAACTGCGTAGCAGTATCGAGGTGGCTCTTTGCAAGAACAAGACGGAAAGCAAATTGAGGAAGAGCGAGGAGTCGCTTATCACAACACTCAAGAGTATAGGCGATGCTGTGATTACTACCGATGTGCAGGGATGGGTAACGTTTATGAATCCCGTTGCCGAAACACTGACGGGATGGAAGCAGGAAGATGCTTTGGGTAAGGATTTGACAGAGGTATTCCATATCATAAATGAGAAAACACGTACCCCTATCGAGAAGCCGACAGCGAAGGTCCTCCAGGAAAGCGTTGTTGTCGACCTGGAAAATGATACCCTACTTATCGCTAAGGATAAAACAGAAACACCTATATTTTACGGCGCTGCCCCCATTAAAGATGAGAAAGGAAACGTTACCGGTAGCGTTTTGGTGTTCCGGGACATGACCCAGCTCAAGGAGGCAGAGGAGAATCTCCTCCAATCAGAAAAGCTCAGAGCTTTAGGAGAGATGGTGGCAGAAGTGGGTCATCATTTTAATAACTTTTTGGCCATTATTCTGTTAAATGCTGAGCTTTTAGAGAAAAAACTAAAAAGATATAGGGCAGAGGGAATCAAAGAGCGCCTGAGGATTATTGTCTGGACCGCCTATGAGGGAGCAGAAATAGTAAGAAGACTGCAGCATTTCACCCAGAGACAAGTCTCGATCCAGGATTTTACCAGGATTGACTTAAATGAGATCGTAAGGTCTGCTATGGCCTCTACTTCTCCTCACTGGAAGGATGAAGCCGAAGCCAGGGGAACTAACATTAAGATAAAAGAAAAATTAGGAAAGCTACCCCTTCTTTTAGGCAGTAGATCTGAGCTAATGGAGGTTTTAACTAACCTGATCTTCAACGCCTTATATGCTATGAGGGAAGGGGGAGAAATTACCATCCGCACCGAGGCCAGGGGAAATGAGGTCTTGCTTTACTTTACTGACACTGGTAAGGGTATCCCCAAGAGAATAAAGGATAGAATCTTCGATCCCTTCTTTACCACTAAAGACCCGAAGGCTTCGGGTCTTGGTCTTTCGGTCTGCTATGGGATCATCAAACGCCATAAAGGAAAGATAAAGGTAGATAGCATTAAGGGAAAAGGAACTACCTTTACCATCAGTATCCCTATTCCTTTGGAAGTTTCTTTAGAGGAAGGAAGCTGATCCATTCTCGAAATAAGCCTATACAGGGCCCAAATTTGAACTTTCTCCAGGGAACGGAAGAATTCCTCACTTGCCAGAGAGCATCTTGATTTTTGCCGGTCTTTGAGAAGATTTCAAGGATGATATAAATAAACTGATCCAATTTTTAATTTGCTAAGCCAGTAGGGTAGGGGACTCACCTATTTTTCTCATTTTTTAATCCTTTTTTAATTTTTTGGCGAAAGCCCGCCGGACTATAGCAACAGAAGCAAAAACGGAACTTGACACTAGCGGAAAAATTATTATACTCTAAGTTAGTAAGTATAATTAAGTAAGTTATATTAAAATTTCAAAGAGAGAATGCTGTGTTTATATAGAGAAGACAGGGAGGAAAATAGGTATCCTAATGGGAATAAGAAATTTGAACGAAGGGCGGGTCTTAAAGACTATTGAGAAAAATGACTCTATTTCAAGGGCTGATATTTGTAAGGTGATAGGGTTAACCCCTCCCGCCGTCTCGGATAT